>JAITPH010000150.1 GCA_031289515.1 Tannerella sp. | reverse complement strand
AGCAATCCCGAATTAGTCAGTTATACCGACGATAACCGTCAACAGCGCTGGGAAGCAGTCAGGCAAGCCGCAGAAGCGGTTATGAATCTCGGATACAAGTTGTATGACGTCGATGCGGATAGAGTTACAAATTTCGCTAACATCTTCCTCAAAAATTCTGATGAACAAATATTTATCACTAAATACGACAAGATTAATTTCCCTGAATACTGGGGTACGGACTGGGTAATGATTTACGAGCCGGGTACGTTTGGCGGATATTCATTGAATCAAGTTACCGGCAATCTGGCAAATGCCTTTGAAAATGCTGACGGTACGGATTTTGATTTTGCCGTACAATCGGATGCGCCTTACCTCAACCGAGACCCGCGTTTTTATGCTACCATTCTTAGTGAAGGCACGGAGTGGAAATACCCCGACTGGAATTATTGGGCTATGATGCCTTATACCGTTCATTGCGGAAGATGGGTTAATGCAGATGGAGCAACCGTATCCATCGGTGGCGATTACTATTCGGGTGGGGCAAACACCGGCTATTACATTCGCAAGTTTATTGACTCCGATGTCTTTCAATACTATTACGGCGACCGTCAGCATCATCCTTATATTCAGATACGCTATGCAGAGGTGTTATTGAATTATGCGGAAGCCTGTATCGCTCTTGGTCGCGAAGATGATGCCCGCAGCGCCATCAACCAATTGAGAAAGCGAGCCGGTATGCCCGATATTACAGATACAGGCGAGGCTTTAGTTGGACGCTATCGCAACGAGCGACGAGTGGAACTCGCATGGGAGCAGCATCGTTTCTTTGACGTCCGTCGATGGATGATTGCTTCCGAAGCATACGTGCCTGCCAAAGGCGTGGATATTATTTATCCCGTTGAAGGTTCTACCGATAATCCTGTTTATAAAGAGACGGTAGTTGAACAACGCGCATGGAATGTGAGCCATTACTTGGTTCCTATCGGACGCAATGAGATGCAGAAGAATCAGGCTTTGATTCAAAATCCGGGTTATAATTAATTCTGTATCAATGAAGTATAAGATTTCAAAAGTTATACCGATTCTTTTATATATAATCGTAGTTTTTTCTTGCAGTCAAGATAAAAGAGAAGAAAAATTTATTTTTCCGGGCGCTGTATGGAAAGACATCAATGGGAATGCAATAAATGCGCATGGAGGAGGAATTACTTATTACGAGGGTAAATATTATTGGTATGGCGAGAATAAAGGAGATTCCACCTATCGTTTGGACCGGGTAAGTTCTTGGGAGTGCTGGTGGGCGGAAGCCGGAGGAGTATCCTGTTATTCTTCGGAAAACCTGGTTGACTGGAAGTTTGAGGGATTAGCGCTTCCGGCTACTCCCGACGATACGCTATCGGACCTTCACCCTTCGCAGGTTATTGAACGCCCGAAAGTGATTTATAACGATAAAACAGGGAAATTTGTCTTATGGATGCATATTGAAAGTCCCGATTACGAAAAAGCCCATGCCGGAGTTGCCGTTTCAGATTCGCCGCTCGGCCCTTTTACCTATTTAGGCTCGTTTAAGCCTAACGGACAGGATTGCCGGGATCAGACCGTATTCAAAGACGATGACTGACGGGCTTACCATATTTATTCGTCGGAATGGAATAAAACTCTATATATTAGCCTGTTGAATGAGGATTACACACAGGAATCCGGTATCTTTACCCGTAATTTTATAGACAAGTCGCGCGAAGCTCCGGCAGTTTTCAAAAAAGGAGGTAAATATTACATGATTACTTCCGGCTGTACCGGCTGGAATCCCAATATTGCGGAGTATGCAGTAGCAGATTCTATGCTTGGAAACTGGACAACTATCGGTAATCCGTGCGCGGGACAAGATGCAGACAGTACTTTTTTTGCGCAAAGCACATTTGTATTCCCGATTGCCGGAGAAAAAGACCGTTATGTCGCTATGTTCGACAGATGGAATAAAACCGATTTGATAAATTCCCGATATGTTTGGCTGCCCATCAAATTTGAAGGTGATAAAATTCGCATAGATTGGACGCATCGATGGAAACCGGAAATCGACTATACTCAGGGCGGATTCGGTATGGCTACCGATTTTAAGTATAAATTATCCGTCGAATTTAAAACAGCACAAGCCGGAGATACCGTTTTCATAAAGAGCGGCGAGACTTTAGTTATTGATTCTTTATGCGGTACGGAGGAGAAACCGGTTGTTATCACGTCATACTGCGATAAGCCGGCCATCATTCAATCGGGCGACAAAGGGGGTCTTCATATTTACAATTCTAAACATCTGAAAATTGAACGGATTCATTTAATCGGTAGCGGGCGCAAGAATGGAAATACTGAAAACGGACTGCTACTGAACAATTGCAGTCATGTTACTCTCTCTGAAATCGAGACGGAAGGGTACCAGAAATCAGGTTTATGTATTTATGATTCATCAGATATTATTGCTGAGGGCATATTTGCTCATGATAACGGTTTTTCGGGAATTTTTGTAGCCGGCGAATATGGCCGTAAAGATGCTACCCGGAATATCGGTATCAAAGACAGTAAAGCAGAAAATAACCCCGGCGACCCGGCCGTACCGGATAATCACAGCGGGAATGGTATTTTGGTCGGATTCAGTTCCAATGTTACAATCGAATATTGTACGGCAACCGGCAATGGTTGGGATATGCCGCGTAAAGGCAACGGGCCGGTTGGAATCTGGGCGTATGAGTCGGATAGCATTTTGATTCAGTATTGTATCGCATACCGGAATAAAACATCGGAAGGCGCTGCCGATGGAGGAGGCTTCGACTTGGATGGGGGAGTTACCAATTCCGTTATACAGTATTGTCTTTCTTATGAAAATGAAGGTAGTGGATTTGGCCTTTTTCAGTATGCGGGAGCAAGTCCGTGGTATAATAATACTGTTCGTTATTGTATCAGTGAAAACGATGGGAGCATATCGGCTGCCCAAGCCGGAGTGTTTGTCTGGAATTCGTCGGACGACCCTCAGCAGTTGAAAGATTGTTACTTCTACAACAATATCATATACAATGAAAAAGGAAGTGTCATCAGCTACGAAAAACAAAGCCTGAACAGCGGATTCAAATTTCATAACAATATCTTTGTAGCCAAAGACGAATTGATTACAGGTAAAGACTCAACAGGGATATTCCTTGAAAATAGCTGGTATAGTTTTTCATCCAACTACAACTCCATGAAGGGAAAAAACAGATTGAGCGTAGAGCCGAAATATATAAAGGCCGGAAAAATGAATATCACAGACCCTCGTCGCTTGTCCTCTTTCTTTCAAAAAAATGCAATAGAAATGAAGTAAAGATAAAAAGATTTTTTGTATTTTTACGGCATTATAACTCGTTAAATATGCGTAACAGGCTACTTTTTATTGTTTTATCTTTTTTGACGGCTATTTCCGGCGCTGTTGTGTACGGTCAGAAAGTGCGCCGTTATACAGCAGCCGACGGTATGTTGGGTGCGGATGTAACGGCTATATGCGAGAACGAACATTACCTCTGGATAGCTACAAACGAAGGTCTTAACCGTTTCGACGGTCGAGAGTTTAAAACTTATAAAAAAGAAAACGGTTGCAATAACTGTCTGAGTGAAAGCAATATCGAGACCATGATGTTTGATTCCGAAGGATTGCTTTGGATAGGTTATAAGGCTGGTGGTGTTGACATATACGATCCTAAGAAAGACCAATTTTTTCATATCAGTAGATTCTTGGACAAATATCCGCACCGTGTCATTTCTATTTTTGAGGACTCGAAAAAAAATATCTGGTTGGGAAGCTGGGAAGAAGGTCTCTATCAACTAATTCCATTACAAGATCAAACTTTACAATATGAAGTGAAGATACATCTGGCCGGGCTTATCGTTTCGAGCATTATTGAAAAACCTGATAGCATACTGTGGGTTGGCTCTTATAACGGCTGCTTCGGCTATGACATCAAAAAGGACAAGTGGATAGCTTTAGAAGATAACGATTTATGGGTAACACAGTTACTTGATTCGGGTGACAATAATTCAATTTGGGCAACAACATGGAAACAGGGACTGCTGAAAATCAGTTGGGAAAATACTGATTTCACAAATATCAGGGTCAGACATTTTATGGAAGGACATCCCAATTTGTACCGCTTGTATCCGGCAGGGCCTGACAGGATGTATCTCGGCTCTTGGGGAGAAGGTCTTGGATTAGTTGAAAATCAAACGGATAAAGTCATTGAAAGACAATTAAAATCCGACTTGCAGGCTTCCGTCATTCTTAGTTTTTTTCGGGATAGGTACAACAAATTCTGGATAGGAACGTATGGTAACGGGCTTTTTCGCATGAACACCGAAGACGAAGGCGTCAGATACCTGGATCATTTCCAACGGAACGGCTTTGCGGCAGACTTCAAAATTTTACCTTTCGGGCAGAATCGCGTTTTAATAGGAACGCAGGGGGAGGGGCTTTTTTTATATGATTTGAAGAACGAAAAAATAATCCCTAAAAAAACCGATTATTTGCATAACACCTTATTCAGTAATTACATTCTGTCTCTCTATTGTGATGATAATCTGTTAATTGTAGGGCATGACGACATCGGGTTGTATTATGCAACTCTCAATGAAAACAAAGATATCGACTTCCGGCTGAAGCAATTTTTTGCCGACAGCGAATTAGCCAAAGTAACTTCCATTTTCAAATATCAATCCAAAATATGGTTGGGTACTAAACAAAACGGCTTAATATCGGTTGAATACGATTCCGTCAGACATACTTTTGATAACTATGTTCATTATTCTTCGTTCATTCGCGACGAGATAACCGGATTTGCCGTTTGCGATACTAACAGGCTTTGGGTTTCATCGCATGGCGGACTGTACCTTTTTGACGTCGAAAAAGGCACGTATGAAGGCGAAAGTCCTTTCGTTAAGGATATGATTTACAACTTATTCAATGATACGCAGAACAAATGTCTTTGGCTTGGAACGTCGGTAGGGCTGAAGCGCCTTGATTACTCCGGCGAAATTCACGTAGAGCAGGCTTTTTCGACTAATTTCCTGCCCGAAGGAGCAATTCTCAACCTTTCGCATGATGACGAAAACAACCTTTGGTTTTCTATCGCCAACCGCGTATTTTGTTTTTCTATTGATACACATCTGTTACGAGAAGTAAACACAAGTGTTTTCAGCGACCGGATTTTTCAATCTTCCTCGACTGCCGAAATCGACGGCAAGAAAATAATTATCTTTGGTGGAGCCGGCAGCCCGTTGTTGATTGAGCCGCATGTCGCTCTCTCGCAATCAGGCAAGAATAATATCGTCTTTACCGAATTGCAGATCGACCATCAAAAGATTAGCGTCGGACAAAAAGTGCATGGCCGCGTTGTCTTGAACGAAGCTACCGAGTACGTTTCATCCCTGTCGCTTTCCTATTTATCCAAATGGATAAGCCTCTCGTTCTCCGAAACGGGAAACGACCATTTCCGTAACAAATACCGGTATCTAATAGAGGGATTTACCGATAATTGGCAGTATTCCGATTTTACCAAGCCGCTGACATTTTCACAATTGCAACCAGGCGAATATACTCTTTTTATCAGGCAATACGATACCGAGCCGTCAAAAGAATCATCTTATAGACTTTCTATTCAGATACGTCCGCCATGGTGGCGTACCGTCTGGTTTCGCACAATTTCCGCTTTTTTGACAGTCATTGCGTTAGTATTGTTTACTCTGCTTTTGAGAGCGCATTATCGAAAGCGTCAGAATTTGCGTTTGATTGAAATAGAAAAGAAAAAAAAAGAGGAACTGCTTCAGGAAAAAGAGAGTTTTTTTGCCGGTTTGTCGCATGACTTGCTGACGCCGTTCTCTCTGATTATTGCTCCGGCAACCGATTTGCTGCGCGAAAAGGATATCACCTCCGAGCGACGCGAAAAACTGGAGATTATTTCGCGTAATGCCGCTTACTTGTCGGATATTTTCAATTCCATGCTTGATTTGAAGCGCACGGAAATTGTCGATTCCGAACTTCACGAGCGCAACGCCGACATAGTGCAATTGTGTCGCATGATTGCGCAGGCATTTGACTATATGGCCAAAACAAAACATATCGACCTCGTTTTCAGTTCGTCGGTTTCGCGCTTGATGCTGACTGTCGATACCGTGAAGGTTGAGCGCATACTCTACAATCTGTTGAGCAACGCGCTGAAATTCACGCCCGAAGGCGGAAGCATCCGAGTCTCTTTGAATTTCGTGAACGATGTCGATTTTCAACTTGAAGTATCGGATACCGGTGTAGGAATTGACGTAACTAATCTGTCCAAAGTGTTTGACAAGTTTTATCAGGGCGTCATGACCAAAGACAAGCATATTAACGGCTTGGGTCTGGGACTGTACATTGTGCGCCGTTTCGTCAACATGCTCGGAGGAACGGTATGGATAGATTCGGGCGAAGGAAAAGGTACTGCCGTCGGAATAAGTCTTCCGGTCAGACTTTTACCCGAAATAGCTACTGTCGATGAAAGGCTCGAAGCCGACGAAAGACCTACCATCCTTCTGGTCGAAGATAATAAAGAGATGCTTGATTATCTATGTGGTAAGCTGTCGGTTTTTTTCATTGTTACAACAGCCTCAAATGGCGTCGAAGCTCTTGATTTTGTACGTAAACAGATTCCCGAAATTGTCATCTCGGATGTAATGATGCCCGAAATGGATGGACTTGCGCTATGTGAAACCGTCAAGAACACACCTATCCTGTCGGATATTTTCGTCGTTCTCCTCTCCGCCAAATCTTCCATCGAAGATAAAATGCTTGGCTATAAGGCCGGAGCCGACTTATACATCGAAAAACCTTTTGATTCGGATAACCTCATCAAGCAGATACTCAACATTTACACTACCCGGTTATACGGCAAGAAGCAAATAATAAATGAATTTATCATCTCGGAGCAATCCGGCAACGCCGATACTGTCCGTAAAGATGATTTTCTGGGCAAAGCAGTCAGGATTATCGAAGCTCATCTTATGGAAGAAGAATTTAGAATTGACGACTTTGCTGTCGAGATGAATATGAGCAAATCGGTATTGCATCGCAAGTTCAAGCACATCATCGGTGAGACGCCCAATATCTTTATCCGTAATATCCGTCTGCACAAAGCATCCGAAATGCTAAAAAGCACCTCCTTGTCCGTTTCCGAAATTGCCTATCTCACAGGATTCAGTCAGTCGCACTATTTCATCAAGTGTTTCAAGGAATTATACCGTGAAACCCCCGGGAACTATCGCAAACTAACTGTGGAGTTGAAACTCCGGACCTGATTTACTTGCCGCAGATTACTCCCGCAGATAGAAACAATCCGGCAAAAACAGTCAAAATATTCACATCGACAAGTACGCCAAGAACAGGAAAAGCTTTTCCACATAAGGATGGCACATCAAATTGTTGAAGTTCTCAAAAAAAATCAAACAAAGATGTATTCATTTCAAAAATTCTTCTTATCTTTGTCGCGGATTTCGTCGTCAAAAATCGGTTTATGACGTTACAACAATCCGGGATGCAGGCTTGACACACCTGCTCGCCGCATGAAAGTAGCCGTACCGGTCGCGACGTCGCACCGAACGTTCATGATAATTTGACTTTCTTTAATATGTACTGCGTTTTTATACCACTTGCATTCCTGATGGCCGTATGTCTGGCCAGGATGATTCTGCCGCAGATCCTGCGCGCGGCCTTTATGAAGCGACTGTTCGACATTCCCGACGAACGCAAGCTTCACACCTCTGCCATTCCACGACTTGGCGGCTTCTCCTTTGTGCCCATCATTCTCTTCACCCTGGCCTTTATCTGCGCCCTGGTCTGCCGGTACGACGCCGAGCCGGTACGGCAGAGGATCCTATCCGTCTTCCCGGAGACGATGTTATTTATTTGCGGGCTGGTGGTGCTCTACCTTGTAGGCATCCTCGACGACATGGTCGGCGCCCGCTACCGCGTGAAGTTCTCGGCCCAGATAGTAGCCGCCATCTGCATTGCGCTGTCAGGCATCTGGATCGACAACCTTTACGGACTTTTCGGCATCTACGCCCTGCCCCCGCTTGCGGGCATACCGCTCACGATGTTTGTAGTCGTTCTCGTCATCAATGCAATCAACCTCATCGACGGCATCGACGGTCTGGCGTCGGGGCTGAGCGGTGTCAGCCTGTTTGTGCTGGGCGTCGTGCTCATCATGCAGCAGTCGTGGGTCTTTGCGCTGCTGGCCTTTACCACGCTGGGGATGCTGTTTACTTTTTTCTTCTACAACGTGTTCGGGTCAACCGACAGGCAAAGGAAGATTTTCATGGGTGATACCGGGAGTCTGGTGCTGGGTTACATACAGATATTTCTGGCCATACAGGTGCTGGCCTTCCCCAGTCCGCAGCCCTTCGGGAACATGTTTCCGGTAGCCTTCGCGACTTTGTTTCTGCCGGTCTTCGACGTGTTCAAGGTGATGGTTGTGCGGTTGGCACACAAGAAACACATTTTTCTGGCCGACAGGAATCATATCCATCACAAGTTGCTGAGGACGGGCCTGAGTGCGAACCGGTCGATGGTACTTCTGGTGTTTTGCCACGCCATGTTTTGTGTTGTGGACATCTGGCTGTCGTTGTACGGCATCGACCTCACGATTCTTGTTCTTGTCAACATAGTTGTATGGCTTATACTTAACACGGGGGTTGACTACGTCATCCATCTGAGAGAAAAAAAGGTTTGACCCCTTCGCCCGCACATCCCTCACATCCCTCACATAACACAAATGACGCAGATAACCGGAGTTATCTGCGCCATCCTTCTATTGAACAATAACAGAATGCGTCTTGTTTAAGTTCGTGTCGGCAGTAAAACCCTGTGCTCATGCAAATATTTCAGATGACCCGAACATGAAAAATCCATATCGTAATCTCTTCCCTGTGAAGCCGTGAAATCTTATTTACAGGTGAGCGCCGTTAACATGAAAATACATATACCGATATACATTTGGCAGATGACAATCCACGATTGGCAAACGACATTCCACGATTGGCAAACGACAATCCACGATTGGCAAACGACAATCCACGATTGG
>JAITPH010000090.1 GCA_031289515.1 Tannerella sp. | reverse complement strand
GGCGCCAGAGGAGCTAACGGCGTTATCCTGGTAACGACCAAAGAAGGTAAGGAAGGACCGGTAAAACTGAGCGTCCGTTACGAGAGTTCACTCTCAATGCCGACACAGACGATCGACCTCGCCGACCCGATTACCTATATGAATTTGCATAACGAAGCCGTCCTTACACGCGATCCGTTAGGCGGCAGAGTCTACTCGCTCGACAAAATAAAGATGACCGGGCAGGCGAACCGCAACAAAATGGCTTATCCTGCGGTCGACTGGTTCAGCGAAATGTTCCGCGAAAACACCATGAACAGCCGCTTCAATTTCAATGCCAGCGGCGGCGGTCAAATCGCCCGTTACTACCTCGCAGGAACCGTCAATACCGATAACGGCATTTTGAACGTCGATAAACAAAACAACTTCAACAACAATGTGAAATTCAACCGGATATCGTTGCGTTCTAACGTCAATATCAATGCGACTAAAACAACTGAAGTAATTGTAAGGCTGAACGCCAATTTCGACGATTATACCGGACCTGTCGACGGAGGCGAGACACTGTTCCGCAAAGCGATGCAAACCAATCCGGTGCTATACCCCAAATATTACGAACCGGACGCCCGCAATGCCAATACGCATCATATCCTGTTCGGTAATACCGGACGCGACGCCAATTACCTCAATCCCTACGCCGACATGGTAAAAGGCTACAAAGACGAGAGTCGGAGCGTTATCATCGCTATCGTCGAACTCAAGCAGAAACTCGATTTCATCACCGAAGGCCTGAACGCACGACTGATGGGAAATACGACACGCGAATCGTTCTACAACGTCAATCGCGCCTACAATCCCTACTACTATTCATTAGGCAGCTACGACCCGCAGATCGACTCCTATACGCTCGTGGAACTCAATCCGGACGGCGGAACCGAACATCTTGAATATTCGGAAGGCGTCAAAGACATCAGTATGTCCACCTATTTTGAAGGCGCAATAGATTACAGCGGTACTTTCAACGAAAAACACACCTTTACCGGATTGCTTGTCGGCATCATGCGAGAATCGAAATACGCCAACGCCGGCGACCTTCAAAAGTCGCTGCCTTACCGCAACATCGGTCTGTCGGGACGTTTCACCTACTCGTTCGACAGCCGCTACTTCACCGAGTTTAACTTCGGTTACAACGGTTCGGAACGATTCTCGGAAAAGAAACGCTTCGGATTCTTTCCATCCGTCGGCGCAGGATGGATGGTTTCAAACGAGAGCTTCTGGGAACCGATAAAACAAACCGTCAATAAACTGAAATTAAAAAGCACATTCGGATATGTAGGAAACGACGAAATAGGAAGCTCCGACGACAGATTTTTCTATATCTCAAACGTGAATATGAGAAACGACGGACGTGGAGCGTATTTTGGGCAAAACTACACCGAATTTATTCCCGGCATAAGTATCAGCCGTTACAGTAACAACGATATTTCGTGGGAAACAGCCCGTATGACCGACTTCGGCATAGAATTGGGAGTGTTAAACAAAATTGATTTTCAGGGTGATTTCTTTACCGAATACCGCAACAACATCCTGATGAACCGCTCGCAAGTACCGGCTACCATGGGCTTGCAAGCTCCCTTGCGCGCCAATATCGGTGAAGCCTCTTCGTGGGGCGTGGATATGTCGCTCGATTTCCAACACAACTTCAACAAAAATTTCTGGATTACATCGCGTGCAAACTTCACATACGTGACAAACAAGTTTGAAGTATACGAAGAACTCGATTACGTCAGCGCCGGGATGCCATGGCTATCGCATGTAGGGCAGCCTATTGACCAGACTTACGGCTTCATTGCCGAACGACTGTTCGTCGACGACGCCGATATAGCAAACTCGCCTTCACAGCTGGCTTTTGGACAATATATGCCCGGAGACATCAAATACAAGGATATCAGCAACGACGGCATCATCAATAACAACGATATGGTACCCATCGGATATCCGAATACACCGGAAATAATATACGGTGTCGGAACGTCGCTGGGATACAGGAAAGTAGATTTTTCATTTTTCTTTCAAGGCTCTGCAAGATCGTCTTTCTTTGTGGACGCATTTCATACCGCGCCGTTTATCAACACAGGCGACAGTTATCTTGGCGGAAAAATCGGCAACAACGCTCTTATACAGGAATGGGCTGACAATCACTGGTCGGAGGAAAACCGCAACATTTATGCCGCCTGGCCCCGACTGTCGAACCAACTCGTTCAGAACAACAATCAAACGTCCACATGGTTCCTTAGAGACGGCTCTTTCCTGAGACTTAAATCCGCAGAGCTGGGATTCACCCTGGACAAGAACGATTTCATATCAAAAGCTAAAATCGCTTCTCTCCGCATTTATCTTAGCGGTACAAACCTTTTAAAGTTCAGCTCCTTCAAAATATGGGACGTCGAAATGGGAGGCAACGGTCTGGGATATCCTATTCAAAGGGTATTTAATTTAGGAATAAACGTAAACTTTTAATATACAAGACAATGAAAAAATATATATTATTATCATTATTGGCGCTTACATTGAGCGGCTGTGACTATCTGGACGTAGTACCGGATAATCTGGCTACGATTGAGATGGCTTTTAATACACGCAACAGCGCCGAGAGATTCCTTGCAACCTGCTACGGATATATACCTGAATATGCTAATCCGGTTGAAAATTTCGCGCTTGTAGCAGGCGACGAAATATGGTATTATGCTGAAAAAGACTTTTACATGAACAACGAGACAAGTCTCCGCCTGGCAAAAAACATGCAAAATGCAATCGACCCTTACTGCAATTTCTGGGAAGGCAGACAGGGAGGCATGAACATGTTTATTGCCATCCGCGACTGTAATATTTTTCTCGAAAATCTGGGCGACATACCGGGACTGGAAATGGGCGAACGCAAGCGATGGATAGCCGAAGTACAGGTCTTGAAAGCGTTCTTCAATTTCTGGCTGATGCGCATGTACGGGCCGATACCAATCATCGAGAAAAATCTTCCTGCCGACGCTACGTCCGAAGAAATTCGCCTGAAACGTGAACCGGTAGATAAAGTTGTGGCCTACATAGTTTCGCTCCTCGACGAGGCGATTGCAAGCGGCGCTCTTCCGGAAAAAATCACCGACATACACAGCGAATACGGACGTCTTACCCTGTCTGCCGCAAAGGCAATCAAAGCACAGGCGCTTGTATGTGCCGCAAGTCCGCTGTTCAACGGCAATACCGACATGAGCGGTTTCAAGGATAAAGACGGAACGCCGCTCGTCAGCGTTCAATATTCGCCGGAGAAATGGATTGCCGCCCGCGACGCCTGCAAAGACGCTATTGACGAAGCAGAATCCGCCGGACACGGTCTCTACGACTTCAAGGATTTGCTTCCCATCGGCGAAATAAACGCTTCCCTGCGACATGAACTTACGCTGCGAGCAACCATCACAGACCGGTACAACAAAGAACTGATTTGGGGAATTGGTCATAATTGGGTTACGGCGCTGGAATCATGGTGTCAGCCTCGCTTCACAAGCCATCATGCAGCCGCGTTCAACGATGCCAAGAAGTCGCACGCCCCGACGATGAACGTAATCGAAGACTTTTACACATTTCGCGGCGTACCTATCAATGAAGATAAAAACTGGGATTATGCGGGCAGATATCAGACCATTGACATAAAAGGAACTATTGCCGAACAGCACAAATACGCTTTGCAAAGCGACTATACGACCGCAAAACTGCATACTTACCGCGAACCGCGCTTTTATTCATACGTCGGATTCGACGGCGGTAAATGGTTTACTCTCGAAGCGCCTTCCGACAACGAGATTCCTTTCCTCAATGTGAAAGCAGGTCAATTGTCCGGTAGAGGCGGATTGGAACTTTACTCCATTACGGGTTATTTCGCCAAAAAACTTGTAAATTATCAGAACGTGATTACCCAGTCGAGCACTAAAATCATTGCATACACTTTTCCTATCATCCGCCTGAGCGACCTTTATCTGCTCTACTCCGAGGCTCTGAACGAAACTAAAGACGCGCCTGACCAGGAAGTATATGAATATATTCAGCGGGTACGCAATAAAGCAGGTCTTGACCAGGGAGGCAATCTCGTAAAGACATGGGAAACACACTCCAGGATACCCGACAAGCCTAAAACGAAAGATGGTATGAGGGAGATAATTCAACGGGAACGCATGATTGAACTCGTCTTCGAGGGCCCGCGTTATTGGGACTTGAGGAGATGGAAACTTGCGGAATCTTATTTCAGCCGTCCGATCAGAGGTTGGAATATATACGCTACGGACGTGGCAGGCTTCTATCAAGTGAGAAATATCTATTTCAGAGACTTTCTGAACAAAGATTATTTGTGGCCCATCAGTCAGGAAGAAATGCTTCGCAATCCGAATCTCGTACAAAGTCCGGGATGGTAATCAATAAATGAATTATTAATAAATACAATATTACTGATATGAAAAAAAATATAATCATAAAAACAGTCGGTTGCCTGATATGCCTGTTGTATATCTGGAGTTGTGAGGAATTTTCGCTTCATCCTTACGGAATAGACGCCGTTCCTCCCGGAAAAGTAACCGTAACGAAGGTAGTCAATATTCCCGGTGGTGCAGTCATTTATTTCGCTTCGCC
>JAITPH010000030.1 GCA_031289515.1 Tannerella sp. | reverse complement strand
GTCAAGCAATATTCCTGCCGATTCATTGTTCTGATAACGAAGATAATGTATGACAGGCTGACCGTCTGTCATCTTATATTTTCCGGGTGTATCCTCGTCGCACGACGTGACAATCATCGTCGGCAAAAGAATCAGCAACGGAAACAGTTTATTTATAATATTTTTGTTCATACGTTATTTGTTTTAGGTGGTTAATAGTGATACTGACTAATATCATAATCTATCGGGTCTTCAGCCAGATGCGGATTCATCTGCAAGTCGGTCGACGGAAACGGCAGAGTGAATTTCTCGTGCGAATACGGTTTGCCGTCGGGCTGTCCTTCGTTGATTCTGGGCGATGGCTTGCCGTTGTCATCCTTTGGATAACCGTCGGTCGTACCCCATGTATTCCATCCCTCGTCCATGTAATAATCGTTGAGACCGACATAGTTCTTGCGGTTTTGTCCGTTCAGATAAGCCAGCGCTTCATTCGGGTTATAATAATGCCAGCGCACAATATCGTACCAGAAATCGCCTTCAAAAGCAAGCTCCAGACGGCGTTCCTTGAAAATATCTTCCCACGTGACAGCCGTCTTTTCGGAAATGCCCGCTCTTTTGCGTATTGCATTGTAAGCCGACAGAGCTTCGCCGTCGGAGGTCGATGCGGCATTGCCGAGAACTGCTTCGGCGTAAACGAGATAAACGTCGCCCAGACGCAAAATATGCGTAGCCAGACTTGTCCCGCGTCCTATCATCGGGACGCCGAACTCGCCGACATGGTCTGCAATATCTCCGACAATATGCTTAACGCAGTTAGCGCCGGTAGAACTGTGGAATGTGCCGAGCACCTGACCATAGAACTTGGAGAAGTCGAAGCCGTTGGGAAATGTGACTTCGTTGTTGCCGACGTCCTTCTTCGTAGGACGGTCGCGCCAGAAATTCTCGTACACGTCGCCATACATCATCATAGTCGCCTTGCGGCGCTTGTCGGTATTGTTGCGATTCGGCGAAACAGCGCCCGACAGCGACGAGCCGTTGAATCTCTCCCCGAAGGCTTCCTGCAAATCAACCGACGGACCCGTCCAGCTGCCCCACGCATCCGCCTCCGAAAATCCTGTCGGCGTCAGGTCGCACTGGAGGTCGTTCATTGCCGTCCAGTAGTTGTCGGCAGTCGTCACCCATCGCCATGCTATCAGGCTTTCGTCGTCTTCGTTATGGCTTCCCCTGAAAATGTCGGCATACACCGGCGTCAGTTCGCGTCCGCTTTCGCGTATGACCTTTCCGGCATATTCCCTTGCCTTGTCGAGGTCGCTCTGATTGCGGTCGCCGCTGCGTCCGTAGCCCGACTTTGTGAGATATACCTTTGCAAGCAGTCCGTAAGCCGAATATTTATCTATCCTGCCGGATTTATTGCTTGCAGGCAGCCATTCGATAGCCTGCTCCAAAGTCATGATGATGTAATCAAATATATTTTCCACCTTAGCCCTGTATAAAGTATTATATTCACCTGAATTGAGCAATTGGGTATTATTGTGTACAATAGGAACTGCGCCGTATATGCGCACCATAAAGAAGTACGACAGCGCTTTCCAGACGAGCGCCTCGCCTTTAGCCGTGTTCTTGCCTGCTTCGGTCGTGCCTTCGCCCGCATAGAGATCGATGTTTTCAAGCACGGTATTGGCGCGTGCATTAACAGCCCAAAGCGACGCCGACATGCTTTTCACTTCTTCCATGTCGTCGTTGGCGGTAAGCATCCAGAAGCCGTTGCCGTCGATATAATAATTCCCCGACTGACAGTCGCCCACGCGAAGCCAGCCGCGAAAAAAGTCAAACCATGGCACCGTATACAACGGATTAACGGCTTGCAGGCATTGTTCGTCGTTCTTGTAGAAATTTGCCAGAGTGTAGTTGCCCTTATCCGGACGGTCAAGGAAATCTTCACAGGAGGTCATTCCCGCAATAAATGAAACGACAAGTAAAAGTATTGTGATATTTATTTTTTTCATACGATTATATATTTTTATTTTTTGTCAGAATGAAATGTTAAGTCCGAATGATACAATCCTCGGCGAAGGATATCGTCCCATATCGAAGCCGAATGTATAACCTTGCGAATCGTGCGGATTATTACCTACTTCCGGGTCATAACCGGTATATTTGGTAAATGTCGCCAAGTTCTGTACATTTATATAAATGCGCGTCGATTCGACTTTCAGTTGTTTGAGTATAGCGTTCGGCAACGTGTAGCCGATCGTGATGTTCTTGATTCGCAGATACGAGCCGTCTTCGATATATCGCGTGCTGATGCGCGAGTTATTGTAAGGTTGCGTCCTGCCTGCACGCGGAATTTTGGTGTTCGGATTCGACAGCGCGACGTTGTCTATGTCTTCAAACCAGTTGTTGATGGCATAACCTTCGGCATACGGATTGTCTATCGGATACTGCTTGTTTTCGTCGATTGGAACAATATTTGCAAAATCCATAACCTTCGTAAGCTGATTACTCCAGTATCCCATTCCGGTCAGACTGCGGTCGAGGGCGTTGAAAATCTTGTTTCCGTAACTGCCCTGAACGAAAATGCTGAAATCCAAATCCTTATAAGAGAACGTATTCGTCATGCCATAAGTAAATTTCGGCAGAGGCGAGCCTATAAACGTGCGGTCGTCGGTAGTGATTTTTCCGTCGGGCTTGCCGTCAGGTCCGCTGATGTCGCGATATTTGATGTCGCCCACAAACACGGTGGCATACCGGTCGTAACCGTTTGCGGGTATTTCGCCGTACAAATGTTGTTGAATGTCAGCCTTGTCCTTGTAAACGCCGTCGGCAATATAACCGTAGAACTGGTATAGCGAGCCTCCGACAGGCGACAGACTTATCACGTCGCTCCACTGTCCGTAGCCCTCTATGCCCGAAGCATCGGTGCCTTGCAGGGCTACAAGTTTGTTTTTGTTGAAAGAAATCTGAAAATCAGTGCCCCATTTGAAGTATTTTTCTTCAATATTATGGGAGTTTATCGATATTTCCAGACCTTTATTGTTGATTGTACCGAAGTTGCCCATCGGAGCTGTCAGCGCCGAATTTGAGTTGCCGCGCGAGCCGAAATAAGTGGGTAACTGCAACTGCATCAACAAGTCGTTGGACGTTTTGTCATAAGCGTCGACGGTAACAGTCAGTCTGTCATGGAAGAGACCGAGGTCTAAACCGATGTTCCACTGTTCCTGCGTCTCCCATTGCACGTTCGGATTGGCTATCTGCGCCTGTTTGTAACCTGGTCCGAGCGCCGTGGGGAACATTTGGAGAGATGCGTCCCACAAACCGCCGCCTATCGACGAGTTTCCTGTCTGACCCCAGCCTATGCGCAATTTTCCGTTGTTTAATATTGCATTGTCTCTCAAAAACGATTCGTTAGAGAAACGCCATGCAACGGCTCCCGAATGAAACGGCGC
The DNA here is from genome assembly GCA_031289515.1 of Tannerella sp. Lineage (GTDB taxonomy): Bacteria > Bacteroidota > Bacteroidia > Bacteroidales > Tannerellaceae > Tannerella. Next base: position 4,294 of record JAITPH010000030.1, on the reverse strand, counting down.
CCAACGCCTGAAGGGTCCAAAACTCGAAGAGCCGTCGTAACGGAAAGTATATGTAAGCAGATAGCGGTCGTCATAATTATATGTTTCGCGCGTGAAGAACGAAGCCATGGCTCCGTCGCCCATGCCGTCGACTATCGAATATGTATCGGGATCGCCAAGCTGCGGATTGCGTATCTCGTTTCCGGGCAAGTTGTCCGAAACGATGCGCTGACTTTCCCAATTCGACTCCCATGCTTCCTGTCCGGCCATCGCTGTGAGGCTATGTACTCCGAAAGAGGCGTCATAAGTCAGATAATTCTTTGCAGCCCACCACAAATCGTTGCTTCGTTGCCACGAGATATGGTTTATCGGACGCTTCACGGCTTCGCCGAAGTCATAAGTCGGACGCCACTGTTCCGAAAATGTGTTGCCGATATCGTAATCAAATTCCGAATGTAACGTCAGATGTTTCAACGGCTTTATGTCTATGTAGAAGTTACCGTTCAGCTTCTGCCTGTTCAGCAGGTTTTCATCTATCTGCGCAATGGCGATGGGATTGATTGTAGTATATCCCTCGCGCACCATGGAGGCGTAATTGCCGTATACGTCGTAGATGGGTATGTCGGGAGGCGACTGCAACGAATATGGCAGCACGCCTTCAGTGCCTTCCGCGCGGTTTAGATGCTCTTTTGTATTGGAATACATTGCATTAAAGCCTAAATTAAGCCATGAATTGAGCTTCGCATCAAGATTTGCACGGAACGAAAATCGCTGAAAATCAGTTCCTATTATCGTTCCTTCCTGATCCATGAACGCACCCGACATGAAATATCTCACATTTTCCGTTCCGCCCTGCGCCGATATGTTATGCTGACTCATCAATGCGGTGCGGAAGATTGCATCCTGCCAGTTTGTTCCGGCGCCCAGAAGCGACGGATCGCTGTATTCGGGCTGCTCGAATCCGCCTGATGTAGTCGCCATCAGAGCATTGCTGTATGTGGCGTATTCGCGGAGATTCATTATGTCGAGCATGCGCGCCTGATCTTGCACGCCGAACATGCCTTCGTACGAGAACGACGCTTTGCCTTCTTTTCCGCGCTTGGTCGTTATCAACACAACGCCGTTCGAGCCTTGAGCGCCGTAGATAGCCGTCGCGGAGGCGTCTTTCAATATCTCCATCGAAACGATGTCCGACGGATTCAGATTCGACAGCGGCGAGATTGACGATGCTCTGCCGTTTCCGAGATTAAGCCCCAAGCCGTTGCTGCCGGTCGTGCCTCCTTGCCAGATGACGCCGTCGACGACGTACAGCGGGTCGGCGCCTGCATTGATAGTAGCTTGTCCGCGTATGCGAATAGATACCGACGATCCCGGAGCGCCGGAGGTAATCACCGAATTGACGCCCGAAACACGTCCCTGCAACGCCTGATCGATGTTTGTGATTATCGAGCCTTTAATCTGCTCTTCCCTTATGGAAACGGACGCGCCCGAAAGGTCGCTCTTCTTCATCGTTCCATATCCTACTACTACAACCTCTTCGAGGGTAGCTGCATCTTCTCGCAGGGCGATGTTGATAATTTTTTGATTATCAACGGTTACGCTTTGAGCCACCATACCTATGTACGAAAAGCTCAAAACATCTCCTTTCTCGACCTGAAGCGTGTAATTACCGTCAACATCAGTGGCAGTACCTGTATTGCGCTGCGTGCGGACAGTAGCTCCCGCCATAGGCGAGCCGTCCGAAGCATCGGTAACTGTTCCCGAAATCTGAAAACTTTGCGCGTACATTGTATAAGATACGGCAAACAACAGAAATAATAATTTTAATAATTTCTTCATAAAAAATAATCTTAAAATATGAATTTTTATTTTTGTGCAAAGATAGTAGATGGTTTTGGATAGTAATGATACTATTTTATCTAAAACGAGCACTTTTGTTCTCGCCTCAAAAATAGGATATTTTAAAAGCCGTCTCCGTCATTGCGGAGAAGTTACTAAACGAGTTTGGCAAACAGAAAAAATGACGCAAGCGACGAGCGACGCGGGGACTTCAACGAGCGACGCGGGGAAGTCTGCAAGAGACAAGAGTAATTTTTAGCTTCGACGTAGCGACGCTACGCCGAGCCGTGGCGTTGCATTGACGAAGTCGGAACAACGCTTCCGGTACATCCCGCTTTTCTTTCGGATGGCGGTATAAACGGCTCAAAAAAATTTTATCAAAAGTTTGCACATTCAAAGAAAATCGTACCTTTGCTCCCGGAAACGTTTTAAATATGGCAGACAAACATGCAGGAAACTTACATACGAGACGAAACTTTCGACAAAAAGGACTTTACGCAACATCCACTGACAAAAGGTGAATACGAGAACTGTATTTTCAACTGTTGCAACCTTGGCTACAATGACCTTTCCGAATTTAAGTTTACAGACTGCGAGTTCAACAACTGTAATTTGAGTTTGGCAAAAACGAACAGGACCGTATTAAGGAACATAAAGTTCAAAAACTGCAAAATGTTAGGACTTCGGTTTGACACCTGTCTTGAATTTGGACTTTCGTTTTCATTCGACAATTGCCAACTCAACCATTCTTCGTTTTACAAGACAAAAATCAAAAAGACAATTTTAAAAAACTCGCAGTTACAGGAAACGGATTTTGCAGAGTGCGACCTGACAAGCGCCATGTTTGACAATTGCGACCTGACGAGAGCCGTTTTTGATCACACGAATATTGAAAAGGCTGACTTTCGGACTTCTTACAACTATTCTATTGACCCTGAAATAAACAGAATTAAAAAGGCAAAGTTTTCAATTTTGGGCGTTTCGGGACTTTTAGACAAATACGATATTGACATTGATACTATTTTGACATGTTTTCAGATTATCATTTTGGTTTTCCGGTAATTCTCTCTAAATTCTTTGGGAGAGCAGCCTTTTTTCCGGCGAAACAGTCTGTTGTAGTTTGAAAGATTGTTGAAACCGTTCGCGTAGCCGGTTTCCGATACCGACATGTTTGTGTCTATCAACATTCTGGCGGCATATCCCAGCCGTATGTCGATAATATAGTCCGACAGACTTCTGCCGGTGTGCAGTTTGAAAAAGCGGCTGAATGCCGGAGGCGTCATTCCGGCCATTTCCGACAGTTGGACGAGCCGTATTTCTTCTCTGTAATTGTCGTTGACGTATTTTTGCACTTTCTGTATCCGCCTGCTGTCGGAATGGACGCCTATTTTGGCAAACGACGAACTCGACAGCGTTCTGGCGCTGCCTGCGTGAAGCGATAACTCGTGCAATATCTGCATGAACTGGATAACGGCATAAAAACCGTTCTGCTCGCCGGATAACTTGTCGAGCATCGAGTAAACGCTCATTATCGCAGGCAACGGAAAACTTATCCCTTTCCGCGCTTTTTCCAGCATCTCGCGAATCGAACAGAACTGGTTTTTCAGCAGAAAGTCCGAAGAAAACAGATTGGACGAGAATTGTACAGTGATTTCCCTTATTTCCTTTGATTTACATTCGTGCTGCTCCCATACGTGCTCCAAATCTTTGCCGCCGATAAGCGCCAAGTCGAAATCGCCGATTATTTCTATCGAATCGCCTACTATTCGCTTCACGCCGGGAGCATTGGCGATAAAGTTCAGCTCGTATTCTTCATGCGAGTGAATGGGGTATGTAAATTCCGTCTTACGCCTGTCGGCAATATAAAAGCAGTCTTTTTCCGACAGCGGCGTTACCTCACGTATAGCGTTCAGCAAGTGTTTCATCAGCATCCCGAATTTTCCACTGTCAATTAAACTGCCTCCACCCTGCCGATAAACAATATAACGCCGGTACTTTTTTCGCGGATAGCAAACAAAAACGGCTTGTTGACAATAAAATCTACCGGATTGGAAGGAACGGAAGCAGATAATTGCATAACAACAACCGTAACAGCCGCCGCCTCCGTCCCGACCTCGTCGACTTCCACAAATGTCCGGTGAATAACTTGGGAGATGAACAATGAGATGTCGCTTATCCCGCCGAAATCGGCCATTCCGTCGAGAAACGGAACTTTCATACCCATATCCGGCAAAATGCTTTTCTCCATACCGTATTTACATTCGATTTTAAAGCGGGGCAAACGAACATTCACTTTTACTGTGTACATATTATTAATTATACCGTTCCAGTTTTCACTGTCCAGATTCTCCAAGACCTCGCCGACGGCCTTGCCCTCGTGAGGAAGAGCGATAACCATGCTGAAAGCGCCGTTTCCGTAAGGCAATTCCAAATAAGACGCCGATTCGTCGGAAGCGTATTTGAAATCGTTGGTCTG
>JAITPH010000005.1 GCA_031289515.1 Tannerella sp. | reverse complement strand
ATCAATATTTCTTGTGTCCGGGTTTTGAAAACAAAAAATTCCGCCATTGCGAGTTTACGAAGCAATCCGGAGAGAACCGGTATTATTTGTGGATTGCTTTGTTTCTCGCAATGACGGAAGACGCAACAGTTTCCTTTCGTCATTACTCCTATTTGCTAAACTCGTTCAGTAACTTTCTCGCAATGACAGGCGGATATTGGCGGAGCGCCGTTATCAATTCCGCAACGCTGTTCAGAGTTTGTACTTTGTCGCCGGTTTGTAAAAGTATTTTGTTCGGGGCTTCGCATCTTATCTTAAATTCGGAAGCGGTGCCGGAAGCGGATTCGGATTCGGCAACATCAACATCAACAGCGACGGATGTAGCAACGGCAACAGGGGCGGCGACGGAAGTAGCGAGAGCAACGGAAGCGGAGGCGGAAGCAGAAGCAGATTCGGACACCGCCCTGAATCCATTTCGAATCAGCGCATTTCCTACCCAATACGAAGTCTTGTAATCTCCTTCGACGGCTATGGCTATCGGCGACGACGGTTTTTCGGCTGTCAGCTTGCCTGTCGAGGAATCGAATTTTACGCCCCGCTTATCAAAGAATGTCTCGAAAGCTCCGCTTAGTATCAGGTCTTCGGGTGTTCCGCATTTCATGTCCCGCTCCTGCTCCTGCAACCACAGACAATCGCTCATCCGGATTGCCAGATCCAAATCGTGCGTAGAAAGCAGTATCGCTTTTTTCTGCTCAACCGATAGGCGATGCAATAACGACATTATCTCGATGCGGCTCGTGACGTCCAAGTATGCCGTCGGCTCGTCCAAGATAATAATCGGACACTGCTGAGCCAGCGCTTTGGCTATCATCACCTTCTGTCGCTCGCCGTCGGACAGCTCCGAAATATAATCCTTCGACTTGTGAGCCATACCCACCGCGTCCAAAGATTGCTCGACCACTAAACGGTCTTCCGCGCCGAGGCGACCGAAAAATCCGGTATAAGGATGGCGACCGAGCGAGACCAGTTCAACGACCGTTATGCCTCCCGCATTAGTCTTGTCGGTAAGGACGACGCCAATAATCCGCGACATCTCGACCTGTGAATATTTCGACAACGGGCGGCCATTGACAAGCACATCGCCGCCAAGCGCAGGCAGGAAACCGCAAATAGTATGCAAAAGCGTAGATTTTCCCGCGCCGTTGAGACCCAGCAAACTTGTCAGCTCACCTTTATAAAGCCTCAAATTCAAATCATCATGAACGATTCTGCTGCGTTTATATTTCCGGGCGTATCCTATTATCAGTCCGGAAGTCTCGATTACAGGCTGTCTTTGCATAGCTACTTGAAGTACTGAATATTTTTTCTGTTTACAATAATATATATGATAACAGGCGCGCCGACGATGGGCGTTATCGCATTAAGAGGCAAAACGCTGTCGGCTCCCGGCATCACCGTAAGCATGTTGCATAGCAGCGCCACGCACGAGCCTGCTAAAATCGTGACAGGCAACAGCAACGTATTGTTCGACGAGCCAAGCGCCAGCCGGGCAATATGCGGAACTGCAAGACCGATAAAGGAAACAGGCCCGCAAAAAGCCGTAGCCGATGCGGTCAGCAATCCTGTACATAATAATATAATGATACGCGCGCGTTTTATCTTAACTCCGAGATTGGCCGCATACGTCTCGCCCAAAAGCAGCGCATTAAGAGGCTTTATCATCAAAATCGCTATGAATAATCCCGCCAGCGAGAATATTATAAAAAAAGGCAGTCTTTCGGAAGATACGCCGGAGAAATCGCCCATTCCCCACATCACGAACGAACGAACTCTGTCGGCCGACGAATAATAATTGAGAATAGAGATGACGGAAGAAGCAAGATAACCCATCATTATGCCTATGATAAGAAGCATGACCGGGCTGGTCACTTTTGTCGAGAAATAGATGATAATGCCCAAAATAATGCAAGCGCCGAGAAAAGCGGCAATAATCATAGCCAGCGAGCCGCTCAAGGAGTATACCGAGAACAGATTGAACGAATTGCCGAAAAAGAGCATTACGAAAGCTACGCCGAGATTTGCGCCGTCGCTGATGCCGAGAATCGAAGGACCGGCCAAGGGATTCCTGAAAAGCGTCTGCAACAGCAGTCCGCTTGCCGCAAGCGACGCTCCGGCAAACAATGCCGTAACCGCCTGCGGTAGCCGCGATTGCATCACTATATGTCGCCATGCCTCGCTTTCGGTCGCGCCGCCGAACAGTATGCTTATCACTTCGCCAAACGGTATATGTACGGCGCCGTATACCAGATTTGCGGCAAAAACGGCGACAAGCGCTATCGCCGTTACCGGATAAAATGCTGTCTTTTTCAGATTCATTCGGCAAAGATACTCCTTTTCCCGGTCATAAAAAAAAAGAAATAATGAAAAATTTCTCTAATCACGTTGCAGGATAAAAAAAATATAGTATTTTTGTAGCCTGAATAACAAGGAAATTTTTCCGAAGTTATGAACTTTAATAGATTTTGAAGAGAATAAAAACGTGAATATCAATTATTTAGATTATTAGAAACATGGCAAATTTAGATTTAAGCAAGTACGGAATCAAGGACGTAAAAGAGGTAGAACACAATCCTTCTTTTGACCTCCTGTTTCAGGAAGAGACCAAATCCGGTCTGGAAGGATTCGAAAAGGGTCAGGTAACAGAACTTGGCGCAGTAAATGTAATGACCGGCGTATACACGGGACGTTCTCCGAAAGACAAATTTTTTGTACTGGACGAGACAAGCGAGGATACCGTATGGTGGACTACAGACACATATAAAAACGACAACAAACCGGTCGACGGCAAATGCTGGTCGACTTTGAAAGACATTGCTACACAACAACTCTCCGGAAAGAAGCTGTTTGTTGTAGACGCTTTTTGCGGAGCCAACGAAAACTCCCGCCTGAAACTCCGTTTCATCATGGAAGTAGCATGGCAGGCGCATTTTGTGACGAATATGTTCATTCGCCCTACCGCAGAAGAACTGTCCGATTTCGGCGAGCCTGATTTCGTCATCATGAATGCTTCAAAAGCTAAAGTAGAAAACTATAAAGAGCTTGGATTGAACTCCGAAACAGCTGTTGTATTCAACCTTACGGAGAAGATTCAGGTAATCCTCAACACATGGTACGGCGGCGAAATGAAGAAAGGCATGTTCTCATACATGAACTATCTGTTGCCGTTGCAGGGAATGGCGTCGATGCACTGCTCGGCAAATACCGATATGAACGGCAAGAATACGGCTATCTTCTTCGGTCTGTCGGGAACCGGCAAGACAACGCTTTCGACCGACCCGAAACGCCTCTTGATCGGCGACGACGAGCATGGATGGGACGACGAAGGCGTGTTCAACTTTGAAGGCGGATGCTACGCAAAAGTAATCAACCTCGACAAGGAAAGCGAGCCGGACATCTATAACGCCATCAAACGCGACGCTTTACTGGAAAACGTTACCGTAGACGAAAACGGAAAAATAAATTTCGCCGACAAATCGGTTACGGAGAACACCCGCGTTTCGTATCCTATAAATCACATCACCAATATCGTAAAACCGGTCTCCAAAGCAGGACATGCCGAAAAAGTAATATTCCTCTCGGCCGACGCTTTCGGAGTATTGCCTCCTGTTTCCATTCTCAGCCCGGAACAGACAAAATACTACTTCCTGTCAGGGTTTACCGCAAAATTGGCCGGTACGGAACGAGGCATCACAGAGCCGACGCCTACCTTCTCCGCTTGCTTCGGAGCCGCTTTCCTGTCGTTACATCCGACAAAATACGGCGAAGAATTGGTAAAGAAAATGCAGAAATCGGGCGCAAAAGCATATCTGGTGAACACCGGCTGGAACGGTAGCGGCAAACGTATCTCCATCAAGGATACGCGCGGCATAATCGACGCTATCCTCGACGGCTCAATCAACAGCGCTCCTACGAAGACAATACCTTACTTCGATTTTGAAGTACCGACAGCTTTGCCGGGCGTTGACCCAAAAATACTCGACCCGCGCGACACTTATCCGGATGCAAGCCAATGGGATGAAAAAGCTCAAGACCTTGCAGGACGTTTTATCAGAAACTTCACGAAGTTCACTGGTAACGACGCCGGTAAAACACTGGTTGCAGCAGGTCCCAAGCTATAAAGTGTTTCCTTTTTTTTACGATTTTTGAGCGTGATTCCTGCGGGGGTTGCGCTCTTTTTTTATACAAAATTTAAATTTTTGCAATAAAATTTTTGTTTTTTCAAAAAACATGCTTACCTTTACACCGTTGAAACGTGTAGTTTTTTAAAATTTAAAGGCAAAAAAAGGCTTTGAGAAGGTTTATTTACATATTTGTAGCAGCAATAATGCTCTATGCCTGTAACACGGGCAGCATGTATCAAATGGACGGCAAATTATCAAATTTAGCCGACCCGACGCTGTTCGTCGTATACGAATCGCCCGAAGGCAGCATTATAGATACGGTCGTCTGCGACGAGAACGGACAATTTGCCGTTACTCGCGAGCTAACCGTGCAGACTCGTGTCATAACGTTCTATTTCAATGACCGAAGCGAGTGGTTCAGCGTATATCCCGAAGTCGGCAAACGCGCCAAAATCACCGGCGACGCCGACTATCCCCAATTAGTTTCGGCAAAAGGCGGTCGCACAAACAACAAGCTGTCGGAATTTAAGAAGAAAGCGACGGTATTGCTTAAAAGACAGGCGGATGTTTTGGCCAATATGGAAGAAAACATGCCGCCGAACGACGAAGAAGTTTCGCGGTTGGCAAATATCAATCACGAACTGAAAAGCATTGTCATGGATTTCATTCATAAGAATCCGACGGAAGAAGCGTCGGCAATACTCATCTCCGAATATTTGGCAAATCCCGACGAAATGGAGCAGACCGACGAAGCCCTGAAATTGCTTTCGCCCGATCTCGACGATTATTTTATAGTCAGGGATTTAAGCGCCCGGACGGAAAAAGCCAAGACAACGTCGATAGGAGCTAAAGCGCCCGATTTCAAAGTGTCCAACATTTACGGACAAACGATTACTCCCGATTCGTTCGCAAACAAATATTTCATACTTGCATTCACAGCCCTCTGGTGCGACATGTGCCGGACGGAAGTAATGATGCTTGATGAAATATCGGCGAAATATTCCGGAGATTCGCTGGAAATACTGCTCATAAGTCTCGATGACGAAGTAAGCGAAATTCGCGAGACGATACTTCAGGATACCGTAAAATGGAATCTTGTAACCGATTCTGCCGGACAGTCTATAAATCTGTTTGAGATATACAATGTCAGTTCACTGCCGAAATGTTTTCTTATGGACAAGGAAGGAGTGATAAGACTAAGGACTTCAAACGGATTGGAGCTAAAACGTACTGTGGATGAGATTTTGAATTAAACCGGGATTTCGGCGTTCATTAATAAAATCGTATATTATAATGTTAGTCAAGACATTTGCTGCGGCGGTGAGTGGAATATCCGCGACAATAATAACCATAGAGGTTAATTGTACTAAAGGAATCCAGTTCTTTTTGGTCGGATTGCCCGACGTGGCCGTTCGCGAAAGTCACGAACGGATAATATCGGCTTTCAACGTCCACGGCTATAAGTTTCCCAGAAACCGCATAGTTATAAACATGGCTCCGGCGG
>JAITPH010000268.1 GCA_031289515.1 Tannerella sp. | reverse complement strand
TGCTTTAGCGTCGAATTTGCAACCTGATACCATTTGTTTATGAAATTTTGACAAAGGTACAAAAGAAAAATTGATATTCGCAAATGAAACCGAAAAAAAATATTATTGCTGCAAATATGGCGTCCTGACGTCTGCGCTTGTCGTCATTGCGAGGAGGTTACTAAACGAGTTTGGCAAAAAGGAAGAATGACGAAAAGGATGTCATGTCGACCGGAGCGAAGTGCAGCCCGCAGCAATCCGGTATTTATTTTCCGTAATTCAAGCGCATCGATACTTTTGTTTCGGTAGGGAAGTCGTCGGGCGTTTTCTGCGTCACTTTGCCTGTTGCAGCCCATTCGGCGCCGCGAAGAAGCGTTACCTGAAAGCCTGTGCATTGCATCGAGACATTATCTTCGAGCGATTTGCCGGCATGTCCCAAAGTAGTATGAAAAATGCGGGCTTTCCCATAATCTATCGTGCTGATGGAAATCTCGTTATGCCCCGAGCCGCGTTTATCCGGCGAAGAATATGACCAGAACAAAGCGTCTTTCACCTTGCCGGGGCCACGCATTCTGTCATATAACTCGTCCGCGGCATGAAGCCATTTCGCCGGTAATCCCTTTGTTACCGGATGCCCGGCGTTGCCGCAGTTAAGAACAAATTCGTGTTGCGGCCCGTGAGAGCCTCCCGCGCCGGGAGAATTATCGTATACAACTTCGCCCTTGTCTACATATATATATGGTCCATCCGTTTCATTACGTCCGTTCCAGCCCCCGAAACCTATAATTTTGTTATATTCCGTCCAATTTCTGAAAGCATTGTCTGCCGCATGATATACGACAATTCCTCCGCCGTTATTGACATAATCGAGGAAAGCGCGCTCGGTTTCGACCGGCCACTTGTCGCCGTTATAATCAAGGATTACAAGCTTGTAACCTGCAAAATTCGGCTTGAAACCGCTCATGTCCTCTTTTGAAGGCGGCGATACGGCAACATCCACCGTGAAAAGCCCCGAATTTTCAAGTATTTGCTTTATCACCACATTGCTAACCTGCCAGTTATGATTGTTCTGCCCTGTTACAATGAGGGTTTTAATCATGTTGTCATTGTGCTGACTGCGATTATTCTCAATGACCCCGTTGGACAAGTCCTTGATTTTTATGTTTCTGAACGATGCTTCGTCATTGTGCTCCTGCAAGAGTATGTGACCCTCGTTGACTGTTCCGAAAAACGGTTGAGCGTCCTTGAATTTGCTTAGTTTTACGGCTTCTTCGTACTGTTTGCTTTTGCGGTCGTAAGTCAATACTTTCTTGTCGTTAAGGTAATGAGTTACTTTTGAACCTTGTACTACAACACGTCCGATATTCCATTCTCCGGTAGGCTTCATTTGTTTTTTGCCTGTGACCGGAAAAACGTCGTAAAAGGATGCCGTCTTACGGTTGCCGTCGCGTCCTTCTTTCGCGTCGGGATGAAAATCGTCGTCCAGCACTTGATATTCATTGCCTAACCAGCCGCCTTTTTCATAGTTTGTGAAGAGATACTTAACGCCGCTGTTGGCAGCTTTCGTAAGTCTAAATTCAAAAACGAGGTCAAATTCCGAAAACAAAGCCTTCGATATAATGTCGCCTGCGCGCGTCGGGCCGCCTTTATTGACGGTCAGTACGCCGTTTTCGACAGTCCATCCCTTTTCAGGAGGCGTCTGTTTTCCGACCGAAGTCCATCCTTCGAGGTCTACTCCATTGAAAAGCAATGTCCAACCTTGCTTTTTCTCCTTCTCACTCAAGCTGTTTACAGTTGTTTGCCCGCTTGCTTTCCAAACATTCGACGTTAAACCTGCTATAATCAGCAATCCCGCTAATAGCGCTCTTTTCTTAGTAATTCTGTTCATTTCTTTGAATTTTATGGGTTGTAATATTTCTTTGCAAAAATACAGACCAAAATCAAATTTATCTCATAATTGTGTCACAAAAATTATTCTTTACGCAATATTTAATGAAATACCATATAAATTTACATTATTTAACTCACAATCTATGACGGAATGGCGTATATTTGCAAACTGAAACAGTAATGCTACATCATAAAAAAAATATTATATTATGCACAACATCAGAACTTTAACATTGATTACGATTGTATTCGTACTTGGATTTTTACCGGCTTTAACGTCGGCGCAACAGGACAGACCGCTCCGTTTGGGAGTTGCAGGTCTTTCACACGGTCATCTTGGGGAAGTCATCAAAAGAGTTGATAGAGGCGACTTTGTGATTGTCGGAGTGGCTGAAAAAAATGACGCTTTGAGGGCTAAAAACAGACTTCTCGAAAAAGTGAACGCTTCGGTTTTCTATGCCGACCTCGAAGAAATGCTCGATAAAACGAAGCCCGAAGCCGTCATCGTTTACGAATCAATCTATGACCACCTGCGCGTTGTCGAGCTTTGCGCGCCGCGAGGTATTCATGTGATGGTAGAAAAACCGCTTGCAGTGAACATGGAACATGCAAACCGGATGGCCGAGTTAGCGAAAAAGAATAATATCTACTTGCTGACGAACTATGAAACTACGTGGTATAATACTAATAACGAGGCTTATAACATAATTGGCGCGGGAACGATAGGCGACATTGAGCGCATAAATGTCTACGACGGACATCAAGGTCCATTTGAAATAAGATGCGGCAAGGAGTTTACGGATTGGCTGACTGATCCTGTGCTTAACGGAGGAGGCGCTGTTATTGACTTCGGCTGTTATGGCGCTAACCTTGCAACATGGCTGCTCAAAGGCGAAAAACCCAAAAGAGTTTACGGCGTACTTAACCGGCAAAAACCTGATAAATACCCGAAAGTAGACGACGACGCCACTATAATCGTCGAGTATGCTTCGAAAACCGTTCAGATTATGGCTTCGTGGAACTGGCCTATGAATCGCAAAGACATGCACATCTACGGCAGCAAGGGATATATCTATCAGGATACGCCGG
>JAITPH010000240.1 GCA_031289515.1 Tannerella sp. | reverse complement strand
CAGAATAAGATACTTCATTCCGCCGGCAATATAATAACTTGTACCGATATATTTTTTATGAACTACCGCATTGAAATTATCCGGATAATTCTCGCTCCAATCCCAAAAGCGGGAAACATTGAACGCCGAAATCAGATTTGTTTGACCGTCTTTCAGTTCGCCGAGCATCTTCCCGAGCAGGTCGAATAATTCATACCGACTCATCGTATCGGCAACCAGGGAAGCGTATTTTTTGTGCACGCCGTCCCAATCAATATCTTTATAATCAAAAAAGCAATAATTTTCATCAATCACTTTCCACAAAGCCTCAAAATTTTCGTGCGGGTCGGAACTGTACTCGTCACTTTCTAAACAAGAAGAAAACGAGAAAAAAACAGCCACAAAAACCGAAATAAACAATAATCTTTTCATAATATCTCCTCCTTACTTTAATAATAAGCGCTTTCGAACAAATTACGCCGTCTCATCTCGCGACCTCCGATAGCCGTAAATTCTTTGACAAATCCTAACATAACATTATGGGAAATAATATATCTGTCGATATTATGTATATTAGTTGAATAGAAGTAACCGAAATAACCTGCACGAACAGTAACTGCCCCGACAGGAAAATCCAAAGTCATGTAATTACGCATTGCACGTTTATTATGAAACGAATTTAAATTAAATATTTCCGCCGTATTGCCAAGGCTAAATATCTCATAATAAGACTGATTGTATACAGGCGAGAACAATACTCCGACAAAAGGCGTCTCAAACTGATAGCGAATGGCAAGCGGATATTTTTTTATACGAAACTCATAAATTGCAGCCATTGAAAAATTCAAATCTATATCGGCATGTACCGTCATGGGGTTATTTCCGTTTCGCGTGCTGTAGACCATGCCGAACATACCACGCACATTGCCTCCGACCAGAACTTTGAAAAACGGATTGAGATAGAAACGATAATGATAGCCACGCGAATAATCAACGAAGGCAGAAAGAAAATTAGCATTTTCGGCGCCGTTCATAACCGACGAAATATCCACATTAACAATACTTTGACTTGACAACTTGTAGTCCGAGAACTTCGTCAGCCTCATTCGCTCGTTCATAAAACGAAATCCGACGCCGCCATAATCAATCTGCGTGAGATAAGTATCTCTCATTTTATATCCGCCGAAACCAATAATCGTACCTTCGTTTACCGAACGGATATCCCTGTAATCAACGCTATCTTCGCCTCTTACCCTTTGTCCGGCGTTCTCTCCGAACCGAAGATTGCGACTTGAAATCTTTGCTTTTTTTCTTGTTATTCCCGGAGAATCCACATTCGATGAATCCCGTTTTTCTTGTTCTGCCGTTTTATTGACAGTCGAATCCGAAAAATTCGTAAACTGCGCGCTTAATATAAAAGGCATGAACAAACAAGCAAATAAAACAAAAACACCTGTTATTTTCCTCATATTATAATTATTTAAATAGATTCATTTGAGCATCGTCCTGCTCCGGAATCTCGTTATTATCGTTTTCAGTATCATTCGCAATCTCCGATTCTTCCCCCTTTTCGGGCAGTATCTTCGATTCGAGTTCAGTTATGCGACTTACTTCAAAAGTTGAAATGCGCTTGCCTTTAGCTTTAAAACTTTTAACCCCTATATATTGCTCAACGTCAATAACAAGCGGGGCGCGAAAATAATCGTTTCCGCCAAAAACAACTTCTATAACCGGATAGACCTGAGCCGAAAGCAGATAAAGCGAACTTAACTCGTTTTCGCCCAAAAAGTTCTGGCGCTTGCTTCCCGCCTCAAGTTGAAAACGCTTGACATAAGGGTAATTCTGGTCGGCGTCGTATAAGACCGCCGTCCATACCTTATTACTGTCGAAGCGTTCCATAATGAAAATATTATCATCATAATGATTGCTTAAATCATAATTTGTGGTGTAAAAATCACCGTTTTTGAGTATAACCAGAATCTGGTCGTCGCCATGAAATTCGCCAATCAAATCGCCTCTGCCGTCGTAATTGAGGCGAAGTATGTCGCGATCAAACCAAACCATCCGTCCGCCCAATGTGGATGCGCCTTTTTGTTTGAGCTGTATCTTGTGTATTTCGGTCTTAACCAAAATATTACCCATCGAATTACGTCCTTTAATCATTATTTCGCTAAAATCTTTTTCGAAAGTCATCACTTTCTGGCGCAATTTAGGTTTGAGTATTACCTTTACAGTCTCCGCTTCGCCGTTGGGATTAGCGCTGAAATAAATTATTTTCGAGCCGGGCGTCCCTTGAGTAACGTCGTAATCCTTGTCGCGCGTGATGCCTGTTACGGCAAAACGCTTGATAAAACCGCGTCCTGTAGCTCCGTCACAATACACTGTATTATAAATAGTACGGTGATCATTTCGTTTGAATACATTCAGGTAAATAATATCCTTGCCGACAAATATTTTATCGCTTACTTTAATAATTTTATAAATTCCACTCTTATAGAAGATTATGATGTCGTCGATTTCAGAGCAGTTGCAGATATATTCGTCTCGCTTCAAACCGGTGCCGATAAAGCCTTCTTCGCGGTTGATATACAGCTTTTCATTTGCTTCTATCACCTTTGTCGCTTCGATGGTATCAAAATTGCGAGCCTCCGTCCGGCGCGGATATGCTGCTCCGTATTTATCTTTCAGCATCGAAAACCAACTTATTGTATAATCTACAATATGGTCAAGATGTTCGATTATTTTTTCAATTTCAGTCTTTATCCTTGCGATAAGTTCATCGTTGCTTTCCACATTAAACTTGAGTATCCGTCCCATTTTTATTTCCATCAGGCGCATTATGTCATCGCGAGTTACTTCGCGTACCAGATTGGGTTTGAACGGCTCAAGTCGTTCATCTATATGACCGACAGCTATTTCTACCGTTTCGGCGTTCTCAAATTCCTTGTCTTTATATATGCGCTCGACAATAAAAATACGTTCCAGAGAGGCGTAAAACAGTTGTTCTTCCTGTTCCGACTTGCGAATCTGCAATTCCCGACGCAGCAACTCAAGCGTTTGATCGGTCGAATGGCGCAGAACGTCGCTCACGGTGAGGAATCGCGGTTTGTTTTCCTCTATAACGCAACAGTTTGGCGATATGCTTATTTCACAATCGGTAAAAGCATAAAGCGCGTCGATAGTCTTGTCGGACGAAACTCCGGGCGCGAGATTGACAAGTATTTCCGTATCACGTGCCGTGTTATCGTCTATCTTCTTGATTTTTATCTTTCCCCTGTCGTTGGCTTTCAGAATCGAATCAATTAGTGAAGATGTATTACGCCCGAAAGGTATTTCGTTTATTACAAGCGTTTTACTGTCAAGTTTGCTTATTTTTGCGCGTACCTTAACCGTTCCGCCCCTTTCTCCGTCATTATATTTGGAAATGTCGATTGAGCCTCCGGTCTGAAAATCAGGATATAAAACAAACGGCTCGCCTTGCAGGTGAGCGATGGAAGCGTCGAGTAACTCGTTGAAGTTATGCGGCAGAATCTTCGAAGAAAGACCTACGGCAATGCCTTCGGCGCCTTGTGCGAGGAGTAACGGAAACTTGACTGGCAGCGAGACAGGCTCTTTATTGCGTCCGTCGTACGACAGTTTCCATGTTGTTATCTTGGGATTGAAGAGTATATCCAGAGCGAACTTTGACAGTCGCGCTTCAATATATCTCGGAGCGGCAGCCCCGTCGCCGGTTAGAATATTACCCCAGTTTCCCTGACAATCGATAAGCAACTCTTTTTGACCCAGTTGCACGAGAGCATCGCCTATCGAAGCGTCGCCGTGCGGATGAAACTGCATTGTATGACCTACGATATTTGCTACCTTATTATATCTGCCGTCGTCAAGCATCTTCATCGAATGAAGTATTCTGCGCTGAACAGGTTTAAGTCCGTCGTTAATATGAGGCACGGCTCTTTCGAGAATCACATACGAAGCATAGTCAAGAAACCAACTCTGGTACATTCCCGAAAGCAGATGCACACCTTCGCCCAATCCGGGTACTTTGTACTCCGAATGAGACAAGCCGCCGGGCGCCGCAGCATTATCGGACATACCCGATGAGGTTTCGTAACCTTCTTCAATTTTCTCCTCTTCCTGCTCTATATCTTTATCTTCCGTCATTTTTCAATACGTTTCCGATTATTATCAAAACGACAAAGGTAAGGAAACTTGACGGTACTGCAAAATAAAGTTCGGAATAAATTTCAAAAAAAACAATCCGGAATTGTCCGTTATCCATTCAAAAAGGGTATCCCAGAGCGAGATGCAAGCCTATGCCGTCGGCGAATGATGGCGTGTTGAAAAATCCTTTTTTGCCTGTATCATAAGGAAAATGCAGCGCATAACCCATATCAAGCCTGAAAACAAGCATATCCATATCATAACGAAAACCTATTCCGGCGCCCCAAGCAATATCCTTAAACAGGCTTCGCCACTCAAACACGCCGCCCGGTCGCGTTTCATCCTTTCGTAGCAGCCAAACATTTCCCGCATCAATAAAGGCGGCAATCTCAAGGTCGCCGACAAGCCGCCCCCTGTACTCAATATTGCCTTCAAGTTTCAAATCGCCGTTCTGATCAATGTAGGAATAGGGGTTATTATTGTCCGGCGCAAACCGTCCCGGGCCGATGCTTCGTATCGTAAAAGCCCTGATACTGTTAGCTCCACCGACATAAAACCGCTCATTATAAGGCGCTACCGTAGAATTGCCGTAACTGTAAATAATACCGCCGCCGATTCGCGTAACGAGCCGGTTATTGCGGTTAAGATAGTGATTATAACGCAG
>JAITPH010000164.1 GCA_031289515.1 Tannerella sp. | reverse complement strand
GGAGAAATTGCCGAAAAGAATATTCCTCCATTCTCCAATCAGATTGATACGGTAGATCTGAAAAATATTTCGAAGATGATCAGGATCATTATTCCCGACATAGAAGAGGATCCGGTAAATATACCGGATTGGAGGAACAATGTAAGAATTACCATTGAAGGCGATAACGGCGCCTATCTATTCAATAACAGATCCGGCTTAAACGTTCCGCTGGTAGACCCGGTAGCAGGACATGTAATAGATAACCCGTTTCAGAGATTCGACACGAAATCAAATATCGACAGTCTCTTTAACGATGACCCCGTTTTTACGCGAGATATTGTCAACGATTCCGAGATTTTGGTGGTGGATATTTCTACGCTCAGACTTGTTGAGACTGATGCGAATATGAAAATTGTCATTGCATGGAATAGCGGAATAAAAGATGAACGAATTGAAATCCCTCTACTTGAGGCGCTAAAGAAAAACCCGGATTATGCCTGGGGTACCAACATACAGAGAGACCTCGACAGACAAGACGAATGGGAAATAACATTCTGGATAACGGACACTTATTTTTCTGTGTCAACAAATGTAATGCAGTGGCATATCGTCAAACAGGATGTAGGTATTGGAGGTATTATGCAATAAGTTTTTTATAAAACAGATATAGAAAATATAAGGATTATGAATATAAAATATTATTACAAGAAGGCGACAAGCCTGTTGTTCCTGCTGATGCTGATGTCAACAGCATGTACGGACAATCAAGTAGACCCGGGCTATTATGAGGGCGATGAGGAAGTTCCCGTTGTGCTGAATCTTAAAGGTCTGTTTAACGAAGAAAACGCCCCGCCTACTTATGCGCTTACCGATAGTATTGACCAGGAGGGTACGGGAGTGGAAAATACCGTATCGGATATAACCGTATTTATATTCAACGCCAATACAAATGCTTGTGACAAGATCATCCAAGGTACTTCGAGTCCCATCGGACCAAAATTGGTGAAATCGGGAAACAAGAAAATAATAGTCGTAGCGAACGGCAACGGTAAATTCGTAAAGAATCCATTTTATGTTCCGGGCGAAGAAGGTTTGATTAGCTACAATGTCTTGCGCCGCATGATTACGGATCCCGTCCTCACAGCATTGCCGACGGATCCCTTCCTGATGACAGGCGAAACGACTGTTCAGCTTCAACCGGAGAAGCCTGAAACTGCTCCGAATAATGTAACCATAGAAGTGAAACGCGCCGTAGCAAAAGTGAAAATATTTTTCACAAAGAGTAATCAGTTGACTACGCATGAATTGAAAATGAAGTCGCTAAAGCTTTTCAATGGAGCATCTAAAGTCGCAGTCCTGCAAAAAGATCCCTCGGATGTGTTTACTTATGATGTCGAGTCGCCGCTTAAAATCGGTTTCACGCCTTCTACAAGGATTATTCCTACTCAATCTTCGGGAGGTTATTGTATGCTTGCAGATACTTTCTATACTTATGAATCGCTGTGCGGCAGAGATACAACCAAAGCAGTTTACTTTGAAATGGAAGTAGAAGTAAATTCGCCTGCAAATGTCAGAAAGGCAAGATTTTATCTTGCACAGGATGATGCAACAACCGATACGGTTTGGAATGTGAAACGCAACTATTGGTATCATGTATATGTAAATATCGCCGATCCCGGCGTGGATTCCATCTATATTAAAGTGAACTCAAGTCCGTGGAATACGGCTACACCAATAGATACCAGTGCGGGAGGCGGCTTTGAGGCTAAGACTGCCACACCTTTTAAACTTGTCAAGAATTATACCGCGGCGGAACTGTCGGGCGCTAACGGCTCGTTCGCTGCTATCAACAGTCATTCCAAAGGGGCTTCGTATATAGACCTTAAAGTTTCTACGGGTACGCCATGGACGATGACTTTGCCGGGCGGCGTTCCGGAAAATGTCGGCGCAGGGCTTAGTGTCGTCAGCGGCTCTAACTGGCCTTGGCCTGCCACAGTCAGCGGTACCGGCGACGATGTCAGCCGCCGTGTTTTCATCTATCGCCCATACGTCGAAAATGCCGAGCCGAACAAGGGTCCTTTAGTGGAGTTGCATGTCGGCGGCAAGTTGGTACGTACCTTTGTCGTGCAACCGCGCGATACGATACCTGTGCCTACAAACTGCTATATCTTGCGTCCGCAACTTGTCGGCACGCCTCTGAACGAGACACGCGCTTATATTCCGCTCGCCGGCGTATATCGCTATTGGGAAGATTATATATTGGCTAACGGCGACGCGAT
The DNA here is from genome assembly GCA_031289515.1 of Tannerella sp. GTDB lineage: Bacteria > Bacteroidota > Bacteroidia > Bacteroidales > Tannerellaceae > Tannerella. The sequence goes on along the minus strand of JAITPH010000164.1, from coordinate 9,106 downwards.
ACCTTCGGGAACCGTTACGGCTGTAGTGCAGTGGCAAGACCGACAGGCCGCGATCCCGTCCCGGTATGTTATAAAAACGTCACCTTTAGAATTTAAAGTGATAGATGGCGCTAAACGCGATTCTGCTTATCTGTATGTCGAAGCGGGTCCGATGCCGGGAAATGCTATTGTGTCTGTTTTAGTCGGCGGCGTGGTTTATTGGAGCTACCATATTTGGGTGACGGACTATAATCCGTATGAAAATGCGGGACAACGGTTGCATCGCTCTCCATCAAAAAATCCGCCAAATAAGGCAAATGTCTTCATGGACAGGAATCTCGGCGCAGTTCTAAATGTATGGGATGTGCAGGGTGAAGCTCGCGGACTGTTCTATCAGTTCGGACGGAAAGACCCGTTATCGGGAGGTAATAAATGGAGCATTAATCCTTTGCGGTATATTCCTCCTTATGATCTCGGTACGTTTACGCTTTATCTGCCTGCGGCTACTACGCCGCCGACTGCGGCTACCGTTTTGCGTCCCAAGGTAGCTATTCCCAATTTTATAAGAAACCCGTTGGCGTACTATCAAGGAACATGGTCGTTCTATACAGAGGATAACCGCTTATGGAATACGGAAGGCGGTAATAAAACCGCATTCGATCCGTGTCCCGAAGGTTGGCGCGTGCCTGTATGCAACGATGCCGGGTCGAATGATTTTCCATGGCCTGAAAGCGGCTTCACATATAAGTTTGACCCTGATGGTGAACACTATGGTGAGGTTAGTTTTAATCATGATTCTTTGGGGTATTACCCTTTGAGTGGTAGTATAACAGATTTCCAAACGATTGATATCGGCGGTAATGCTATTGTGAACGGGTGGGCGCCTTTTGGAGAATGGTGGACGACGCGTGCAGTAAACTCCCAAGGTTACGGTATGCGTATGCGTATGGTATATAATACCAATCCTGATTTAATTACTTATAGTGTTACTCCTCAATTAATCGATTTCTCTAAGGGATTATCGGTGCGTTGCGTAGTAGACGTGAATTATTTAAGGAACAAAAACGGGGGGAAATTTGTCAACGGCAGCATGTTGAAAGATGAATTGTTGTCTCCTTGAAAAGAATAAGAAGATTTTCAGTGAATAAAATAATGAATAATGAGTAATGAAACGATGGGTGTAATGAATAATGAATAACATTTTTTTCTAAATTATCTCTGATAAAGAGAATTTTCGCTCCGGTTGAATAGATTCAATCGGAGCGATGCTTTTTTCTTTGAATTGCTTCGCAAGCTCGCAAATGACATGACGGACACCGCGCTACGTCATTGGTAGCTTACGTTCCGCCGTCATTGCGAGGATATCAGGGCGCTGGATTGCTTCGTTCCCCGCAATGACGGCAGGCGCAGTCGGCAAGCGTAGACGATTACAATTGCGAATACGGCAAGGGGGAAAGGAATATGCTTTGATTGTTGGTTGCTGTATGGGCGTATTCGGGGAGGGCGGAAATCCGCTTCCAGTCCGGATGACTGCCGAACTGCTTCCATGCTTCGCTGCGGGTGTCTTCGTCTTTGTACCATGTGAGATACATCAGCGACGGCATCCGTGGCCCGGCCAAAATCTCGCCGTACAGTACCGAATTGACGCCGGTCTTGTCGAAAATCGCGATTTCATCTACGTTGAACATTTTGACTTTCCTCTGGTTGGCTTCTTCATTCGGGCTTTGATAGATGCGAATCTCAAACAGTGTCCGTTCCTTGCCGGGGTTGCGGTGTACCGGTATCTTGTTGAACGCCTCGCTGAGGTAGGTTTCAAAGTTTGAATAGACCGGCGACGATGCCGACGCATCATAAAATGACTGCGCTGCCTGCTTGAAGGCGGCGTCTTCCCAGATTTCCTTTTTCACCTTGTGATAGGTTGCAATATCTGGATAGATGAACAGGATGTGGCGCTGTTCCTTTTCGCCTTCTTTCGGGCGGTAGAGTTTGAACGCGCCGACGGCAATGCCTTTCCGTTGATAGGCGGGCGTCAGTGTCTTCCCCAAAAAAGCATCCAGAGCATCACCGTTGCCGGTAAGGGTATAGATGCGCCATTCGTAAATTTCTTTTCCGTTCGATGCGGACGACGTCAAACTGTTCATCGCGGATGTAGCCTCGTTAGAGGCGGCTGCCAATACCGGAGTGGCGGCTAATGCGCCGGCCAGTCTCACAAAATTTCTTCTTTGCATGTGATATAAAATTAAAATGTTAATAAATTATTTTTGAAATAAAGTTGCTCATTCCAGCGCCGGAAGCAGGTATTCCCATATCAGGTTCAGTTCTGCCTGCATGTCGTTCACTTGAGCGGTTGCGGCTATTACGGCGTTTTTTTCGGGCAGGACGAGGATGTACTGACCGTATGCTCCGTCGGCGCGATACGAGTTGTGACGGCTGCGCCACATCTGATAGCCGTAGCCTTGCAGCCAGTCGCTCTCTTCGGGTTTTATCTTGAGGTCTTCCCTTTTCGTTCCCGACGGCAGGGAGGCGATTTTCGAGGTCGTCGCTTCGTCAAACCATGCCGCAGGCAACAGCCGGTTACCGTTCCATACGCCTTTTTGCAGGATAAACAGACCGAGTTTCGCCATGTCTTCGGTTTTCACGAACAAGCCCCAGCCGCCGCAGTTGATGCCTGCCGCGCTTTCCTGCCATTCCGCGCCTGTGATGCCCAGCGGGTCGAACAGGCGGGGCGCGAGGTAGTCGATCAGTTTCTCGCCGGTCGTCTTCTGGATGATGGCGGAGAGGACGTATGTTGCCAGACTGTTGTATACGAACTGCGTGCCGGGCTTGTGTTCAAACGGCGCGTTGAAGAACGTTTCGAGCCAGTCGCCGTCGCCGCGTTTCGGCTCGACGTCGTGACCGGACGACATGGTGAGCAGATGGCGTATCTCAAGCGATTTCAGGTTTTCGCTAACGTCGGCGGGCATTTTGTCCGGAAAGAACGGCGCGACTTTGTCCGATACCTTCAGCCTGCCTTCCGAAACGGCGAAACCGATGGCGGTTGCCGTAAACGTCTTGCTGACGGAGTGCATCACGTGCGGCTTGTCGGCGGCGAATCCGTCGAACCAGTGTTCGGCGACTACCTTGCCGTTGCGCACAATCATTATGCTGTGCATCTCCGTCCGGCTCTTTGCCACCGCGTCGAGATAGGCGGCAAATCCCTTTTCGCCGACTTTTTCGGTTGCAAACGCGGAGCGCGGCAACGACGTCTCCTTTTGACAGAATAACGGCATGCTGCATACCGCTATCAACGATGTTATGATGAATTTTTTCATATCGTCATTCGGGATTTAAATCGTTTTTGCTCCTGTCCTTTATACGCACGATGACGCCTATCTGCTTTTCGGGGTATTCTTCGGGCGATATGCGGTTGATGCGCGTCTCGAAAATGTCGTGCCCGCAATCGAGCAGTTTCCTTATCAGGCTGTTTTTGTCGCGCGGCACGAAACCGAGCTTTACTTCCTTGTAGTATATGGCTACCGCCGAAGGATCGTGCCGGTTTTCCGGCTCGGCGACTACGGTCAGCCACGTTCCTATTTCCAGCTCTTTCATTACGTCAATGCCGTCGTAATAGGTAAATCCGGCTATGTGAAACGTATCCAAATTTCTGTCTTTCATAAAATTTTGTTTTAATTACGCTACAAAGATACGGATTGATATTGACATTTTTTGACGGATGCCGGTTTTTTTTTATCTTTGCGCCCTAATTCATAATGACTGTAAAAATGAAAAATTACGAAGTGACGGTAAAAGAGTGCGACTACTCGAACATTGACGATCTGGAAGCCATAGGTTTCCTGATAAATGCCTACATCGGTGACGAGATGGGCGGCGGCGAACTGCTGGACGAACATCAAAAGATTATGCTTGCCGACGAGCTTAACAAGCATCCGAAATCCATCGTTCTGCTGGCTTCGGTAGGCGAAAGCCGCTGCGGAATGCTGATAGCGTTCGAGAACTTTTCGACGTTCACCGTCAAGCCGATGATAAACATCCACGACGTCATAGTACTGAAAGAACGCCGCGGCAAACGTATCGGACACGCCCTGATGGACGCCGTAATAGCCGTCGCGGAACGGCGCAACTGCAGCCGCCTGACGCTCGAAGTAAGAAAAGACAACGCCATAGCCCAACATCTCTACAAAAGCAAGGGCTTCGACATCCCGGAAGACGACATGTTTTACTGGCGCAAGTACCTTTCGGTCGGAAATTGAAAGTCGATTCGTCCGTCATTGCGTGTACTTTTCGTCCGTCATGTCGACCGGAGCGACAAGGGAGCGAAGTGGAGACATCTGCTTGGCGACACACGAGATGTCTCCACTGCGCTTCGCTCCGGTCGACATGACGGATAGTGCCGCAATGACGGATACCTGTCCGGTCGACATGACGGACGAAAATACAACCTTCAACTATTCAATCACCACCTTGCGTCCGGCGCCGTTGTTTATCGTCACGACGTATATGCCGGGAGGGAGCGTGAACGACATGTCGCCTTCGGTTATCGTATGTTGCTGCTTTATCGAAGCGCCTGCGGCGGAGTATATCCTTACGACGCTGCCCGGATTCGCGGTACGGACGTAGAGAACTCTTCCGGCAGACCAGACGTCGTCGGTCAGGACGGGCAGGACGGACTTGTCGTCGCCGGCGTTCGTCAGGCTGTCTACCTTGTGGAGCGAGCCGTCGGACTTGGCAAGCTCGAAATTGGCTTTCAGGGTTACATTGCCGTATACGCGGATTGCCTCGTAGGACATTATGCCCTCGCAGGCGCCGACCGTATCGCCGCGAAGCGAGACGTAACTGTCGTGACTCCAGCCCGCAAACTCGTAGCCATCGTCCGAGGCGACGATGACGCCCGACCGGGGATGCGTCTTGTAGTCCAGAGCCTGCGGATGCGCGTTGAGCAGTATTCCGCCCGCTCCGGAAGAGAAGTTGATGAGGCTGATGCCCGCTCCCTGATGGTACGTGCCGTTGGTTTCGACCGTGACCGTGTCGCTCACCGTCACCCATGCCCTGTTGACAAACAGCGGTTGCGAAGCGCACGAGCCGCTCTGGGGCGTTGCCGTATAGGAAACCGTAAACGCATTCATAGGAGAGATGTTCGGCAGCGTCCATTCAAGAACCTGCCGCGAGGGAGCGCCGGCGGTGTTCGTCAGCTGCGCCGCCGGCGACGACGAGCCTGCGACATAGTCCATATACAGCGGCAGCGTATCGCGTACCGTCACCGTACCGTACCGGTAATTGACGTTTACGGTCGTGATTTTGTACTGTATGTTCTCGTTAAACAGCGCCGAGACAGGATTCGGCAAAGCGCCGTTGTCCGGAACGCCGTTCAGCATCGCGTCCTTTTTCATCACCAGCGAGGCTATGGAGCCGGGCATCCTGACAACGTTGTTCGTCGCATCGCATTCCTGCACGGCGGGGAAGACGGAGCCGTCGTCATTGACGCGCGCCGCTACGTAGACCATCGGAAAATACGGCTTGATATTCTTGATGCCAACGGTAACGTACGCCGTTTCGCCGGGCTTGATTGAAATATCCGCGGCATGGGTCAGGATTTTCGACTGCGTCGAGACATTCTCCCTGTACAGCGTGATGTAGACCGGCGAGCCGGTGGCGGCCGTGCCCCGGTTGACGACGGCGACCGTTACGGACAGCGAATCGCCCGTCAGCGTCATCAGGCTCGCATTGCGGTCGATGTAAACGTCGGGAACATACATCATCGTGTTGCCGTTCCGGTTCATTACCGTCATTTGCTGCATGAAACCGTTGTAGGGATGAACGTCGTCCCCGGTGTTTATCACGCCGTCGCCGCCCGGAAAGATTGCCGCCGCGTTCATCGGATAGCGCGGAACGGTCAGGTCTTCGTTTATGTTGGCAACGTTGTAGCCGTGCTGATTCCAGACCCGGCGTGCGCTTGCCCACTTGCCGCCGCGGGCGGAGCTTCCGAAGACCATCAGGCGGCAGTTGCCCGCGACGTCGCCGCCGTCGTTGGGCTTGTCCGAAGGATCGGCGCCCGAAACGAGTATCTCAGCTTCGCCGTCGCCGTTCAAGTCGACTATGACCGGAGATTCCGTACCGGCGACAGCCTGACATTCGAGCGATGCAATCTCTTGACCGTTCAGGTCGTAGACGTGAAGATGCGTATCGTCGCGGTGAACGAGTTCCGGACTGCCGTCGAGGTTGAAGTCGAACGCCGTCGTCGCCGCCGAACCTGATGCGTCCGACGTTTTCGAGCGCGATACGAAACCGAACGACCTGTTTCCCGGAACATACGAGACCGCCGCTATCAGGTAATTGCTCGCATAGACGATGTCCGCCGTTCCGTCGCGGTTAATATCTCCGACGAAAGCCCGCGAGCCGTTGTGTCCCTGAGTGGGAACATGTCCGCCGTATCCCGCGGGGAAAGCGATTCTGTCGCCGGTGATGATGTCGCCTATCTGGTTTGATCTTATGCCCGTGCCCTGCCATACGTACATTCTCGATTCGGGATTGACGTCCGGATTACGTCCGACGACGACGACGTCGAGCTTGCCGTCCATGTCGATGTCCGCCACCGAAGTATATCCGTCCACCGCCAGCGAATCGTACAGATACGTCAGCTTGCCGGTTATCCTGATTCTGTTGAGCGACGGATCCGTGCGGCTCGCTATCCTGATCTGGTAAGTAGTATTTCCGGCGGCGATTTCCTGAATGCCGTCGCCGTTGATGTCGCCGATTGCAGGCATGTATCCGTCGACGTCGGTCGCCGAGGCTGCATTCCTCTGCCTGCCCCTTCCGCCCGGAAGAAGCGTGGCGAGCATGACGCCGCTTTCGCCCGCAAACACGCGGTCGCCGACGGCAATCTCTACCCTTCCGTCGCCGTCGAGGTCGGAAATGTTTATCGACGCGGAATGAAAGCGCGAGCCGTTGAACGTTTCGATATAAGTCCGGTCGGATTTCCAGACTTGAGAGCCGTCCATGCGGAAAGCGTAGAGCCTGTACCGTTCGTCGGCCGGAAGAGTTCCGCCTGCCGTGCCGTTGCGGTAACCGGAGCCGTAGATTATCTCGCCGCGGCCGTCGCCGTCCACGTCGCCGACGGCAAGCGGAAGCGTTGCATACGATTCGGCCGTCGGAACAGGTATCGAGCCGTACAGCGTCAGGTCGGCGCGGAAGATAAGTATCCGGTCCGAGAAGTATGGAGAACCGGCGTAGTTCATCGTCACTATTTCCGGTATGCCGTCGCCGTCGAGGTCGCCGACAAGAGGCTGCGCCGACGAATGCACCCTGTCGGACAGGGATGCCTGCGACTGGTATTTCTTCTCTATGCTCCACGCCGTAGCTTCAGCATTGCCGAAACAGTCGGCCGACAGGTCGATGTTGTCCGGCCATTCGGAAACCGTAATGTATATTTTCGCGTAGGAAGTATCCGCGCCGAAAGTGATGCGGTATGTCATCGTGTCGAGTCCGGTGTATCCACGGGCAGGCATATACACGACCGTGTCGCCGGACACGACGGCGGCTGTTCCGTGATGCGGCTGTCCGGTGATTGCGACCGGAGTAAACGGTTTGTTCGGCGATCTGTCGTTGTTTTTGACAGGTATGGCAACCGGATTGTCGCGCGCCGTATTGGTGAAATCGGAGAAAGCGTACAGATCGGGCAATATCTTCGACATTTTTATATATCCCCAGCCGATGCGCGTTCCGTACATGCCGTCGCCTACGAAGAAGCTCATGTTCCATCCCGGAAAGTTCTGAACGACTTTAACCCTGTTCGCACCGGTAATGGGCGACAGCGCCGGACGGTCGACGATGACAAGAGGCAGGAAATAATCGGCGTCGCTCTGTATTACCGCCGACTCGAACGCCGGGTCGAAGGCAATGTCTATCCCGGCGCCGTCATTAAATATGTACTCTCCGGAATCGATTTCTATCTTGTCGGAAAACGAGCCGGCCCAGTCGGGCATGTCTGCCGTCAAATCCCAGTAGACGCCCGGATCGTACACGTCGATTTTGAGCGTGCCGGAATGTATGACCGTTCCGCTGAGTTGCGCCAGCGTCGGACCGTAGTAATTGCCTATTTGCAGAACCGTGGATTTCGCAAAGTTAAGTATCTCGAACGGCGAATCGGGGCCGTTTCTGTCGAAGGAAACGACGTCGCGGATGCCGTCGGCGCTGTTCTCGCCCATGATGAGCGTGCCGCCGTTCGTTACCGCGATGCGTTCGGTGTGGTATTCGCCATCGATGTAGACAACGCCTGCGTTCCGAAGCTCGATATTCGCCATAAGGCTGTGCGAACTGCGGACAAAGCGGGAACAGGACTTGCCGGACTGAATTATCGTCAATCCTCTGCCGCTGTTCCGGTATCCATACGTGTCGAAGGTCTGGACTTCGGCATCCGGCTGATTTATCACGAACACGTTTACGGAATCGGGCGAGGATATGATGCTGCCTGTGTACAGGTGTCCGACGGAATCGTTTACGAAATGCCCAAGCGTGCCGGCGAGCACGATGGAATCCGCCCTGCTTCCGTAAATTATATCTCCGTCCCATTCCGGATTGTCGCCGGATATTACGAGCGTTCCGCCACCGTGTTTCGTGAGGCTGAAGCCGTGCGTCGCGACGTTGCCGACCGTCAATGTCCGTCCTTCGGCTATCCATAACTCGACGTCGCTGTTAAAACTTATATTACCGACGGACGAACCGTATCCGTAGTATATCTGTCCGCCCCAGCTCCATTGGGAGAAAGCGGAAACCGTGGCATAAAATACCAAACCAATCATTAAAATCAATCTTTTCATCTCTTTTGCGGTTTTACATACAACAATGCTAAAATCTAATCATATACACATTATCCGTTACGCTGTCAGGCTGCTATTAATAAAGAGATGCGGGGGGTAGGTTTTGACCGATTATTAATATGGATGCAGGGTGTGGTTAATCATGGTGCAAAGGTAAGGCAAATTTCCCGAAGATACAAGAGTTCGGATATTTTTTTTCGTATGCCATATTTTTTTTAACTTTGCCGGATGAAATTTATTGATAATTTGCAATTATGAACGTATCTATCGGTCTAATAATACCGTTTATCGGCACTCTAATGGGCGCTGCGACG
>JAITPH010000128.1 GCA_031289515.1 Tannerella sp. | reverse complement strand
ACAGTCTGCAAATAACTGCACAAACTGACTTTCATTTCCTCCGGCGTAGAATGGGTGATTCGCGTCCAGTCGATCCTGATGACCGGATATTGCCGCGACCAGTCCCACTTGTCGTAGATATAAAGCCCTTCAAACAAGCGCCTGTTGCCACGGAAAAGCTCGTCCATCGTACTTACCAACAGCGATTTTCCGAAACGGCGGGGACGGGAAAGAAATATTATTCTGCTGCCGGTAACCAACCGGTATATATCCTGCGTTTTGTCCACATACAGGAAATCATTGCTGCGCAGAATTTCAAATGACTGGGTTCCTATCGGTAACTGTTTCATAACTTTAATTTTTATTGGGAACAAATATACGACTTTTTTATGAACTGCTTTACTCCAACAACAAAAATAATTCCATCTTCCGGTTATTGCAATTTATATTCACGATTTTAACACTCATAATTGGATTATTATGTATATCTTTGCGCCTATGACAGAAAAAAAGGATTATATAACAATCTATTGTAAAAACAATAACATCCGCAAAGAGATGCCTGTAGGCGTATCTTTGGCGGAAGTGTACGAAGCCGTCGGGTCGCCGTTGAAATACCGCCCGCTATCGGCTTGCGTTAATAACCGCGTCAGAGGACTGAACTATCGCTGCTGGAAACCGCGCGACATACAATTCCTCGACTACACCGACAAGGCCGGAAGCCGGACATATCTGCTGTCGCTGTGCTTCATCCTCACCAAAGCCGTAAACGACATCTTCCCCGGCAGGCCGTTCAACCTCGAACATCCGGTCTCGAAAGGCTATTTCTGCGCTTTTACGGACAGCAGCGAGCCTATACCGCCCCAATCCATCGCCGACATAAAGAAACGCATGAACGAAATCATAGCGCTCGACATTCCCTTCGAGCCGCGAACGGTCAGAGCCGCCGACGCCGTCCGCCTTTTCCGCTCGCACGGCATGAACGACAAAGCCATCCTGATCGAAACCTCCGGTATGGCATACGCCTCGTACTACGAAATGGACGGCTACACGGATTACTTCTACGCCTGTCTGACGCCCTCGGCCGGTTACATTCACCTCTTCGACATCGTCCCCTACGCAGGCGGACTGCTCCTGCGCGTCCCGCAGACGGAGAATCCGACAGCGCTTTATCCGGTCGTAAAACAGGACAAGATGTTCGACGCCTACAAGCGTTTCCTGAAACTGCAAAACACAATCGGACTGAACAACGTCGGCGACCTGAATCTTGAAATACAACGCGGAAACGCACGTCAGGTGATAATGGTCTCCGAAGCATTGCAGGAAAAATATATCGCTTCGATAGCAAGCAACATCGCCGACCGCTATTTCCGGCAGGGAGCAAGGGTGGTCCTAATCTCCGGACCGTCGTCGTCGGGGAAGACTACGTTCTGCAAGCGGCTTCAGATACAGTTGATCACGAATTGCCTCAGCCCGGTCGCCATCTCGCTGGACGACTACTACGTAAACCGCGAGGATACGCCCCTGGACGAAAACGGAAAGTACGATTTCGAATCCCTCTACGCCATAGACCTGCCCTACTTCAGAAGCGACCTTCAAAAAATTCTGAACGGCGAAGAAATAGCGTTGCCGACGTTCAATTTCGAGACAGGCAGACGCGAATACAAGGGACATAATATCCTGATGAAGGAAAATTCGGTCATCATACTCGAAGGCATACACGGACTAAACCCCGAACTGACCAGCTCCATCCCGTCCGAATATCTGTTCAGGATATACGTATCGGCTCTGACCACTATTTCGCTCGACGGACACAACTGGATACCGACGACCGACAACCGTCTGCTGCGTCGCATCGTGCGCGACTATCAGTTTCGCGGATATTCGGCAAAGCAGACCATTTCGATGTGGGAAAGCGTGCGCCGCGGCGAGGACAAGTGGATATTTCCCTATCAGGAATATGCCGACGAGACGTTCAACAGCGCAATGATATACGAACTCGCCGCCCTCCGCCGCTTTGCCGAGCCTATACTCAACGAAGTGCTCGAAGTCGATGAAGAATACGCCGAGGCATACCGCCTGCTCCGGTTTCTGAAATATTTCAATTATCTGTCCGAAAGCGAGCTGCCGGGCGCTTCATTGCTGAGAGAGTTCCTTGGCGGCGGCAAGTTTGAATACTAAAAAAATATCATAACGAAACGGATATGAAAGCATTACAAAAGACAGTAATATTTACGGCGCTACTGATGAGTTGCGGCGCTTTATTCGGACAAAACATCGCTGACGACATTCAAAAAATCAATGAATTTCTATCGAAAGGCAACTGCGACAGGGCTACGAAACGGTATGAAGCCATTTCCGAAGATTTAACCGCCGCAGACAGGGAAGTAATCGAAGCCATGATAAAAAATTGCGGAGACGTCCGCTCCGACGATCCGGTACCGGGAGACCTGCATGGCGTAAACATGTTACGAATCAAAGGCGGAATGTATATGATGGGAAGCCACGAATCGGAAGAGGATCGCGAGACCGACGAAACGCAGCATCTGGTCACCGTCAGTGATTTCTACCTGTCCGAAAACGAGATAACAAACGAACGATACTGCGCTTTCCTGAACGCTCGGGGGGTGACCGGTAACGGACAGTTGGCCTTTGCGGATTTCGGCCGGCAAACGCTTGTCTACGAGCACGAGCTTGGCGTGAAATACGTAAACCGGTCATGGCAACCGGCGGAGGGAAAGGCAAAACAGCCGATAATACATGTGACATGGTTTGGAGCAAAAGCCTTTTGCGATTGGGCAGGCGGGCGTCTTCCGTCCGAAACGGAATGGGAATACTCGTGCCGCGCCGGTACGACTACGCCCTTTAACGTCGGCAATAGCCTTAAAGCTTCGCATGCCAATTTCGACAATGACACGAAGTCCGCTTCGACGCGACACGTCGGCAATTACGCTCCCAATGTCTGGGGACTTTACGACATGCACGGCAATGTTCTGGAATGGTGCGACGACTGGTATGGCGAATATATATCCGATCCTGCGGATATTTCGACAGGCGCTAACCGCGTACTGCGCGGAGGCAGCTGGAACAGTATCGCGCAGTTTTGCCGCTCCGCCGTCCGGTTCAACTATCGCCCCGACCATTACGACTTTTACATAGGCTTTCGTATGGCTTCTTCCATTCAATCCGACAGTATTGCCGTCAAACCTGCCGAAACGGATAATATCAAACCGGCGGATACAAATACTGTCAAACCGGACGAAATCATTATCACGCCTGTCACATCGAACACTTATAAACCGGCGGAGACGAATACCAATACCAAACCGCCGGTTATCGGTAATAATACAATCGAAAAGAATGATCCTTCCAAAACGACAAACGTCTTAATTACAGCCGTGCCCGACGCATCGTCAAAAAATCTGAAAGGCGTCAAGATGATACAAGTCAGCAGCGGATTATTTACGATGGGCAGTCCCGAATCGGAGGAAGATCACAGAAGTGACGAAGAACAAATCACTATTACGGTAAACGATTTTTATCTATCCGAAAAGGAGATAACCAACGAACAGTATTGCGACTTCCTAAACGCCAACAATGTGAACGAAAACGGCGAAATGTACGTTTCGGGGTACGGCGTCCAAACGCTTGTGCACGCCGACGAATGGGGCATCCGATATTTGAACGACACATGGAAGCCTGCACAGGGGAAAGATAAATATCCGATAGTCGGAGTAACGTGGTATGGCGCAAAAGTATACTGCGACTGGGCAGGCGGGCGTCTTCCAACCGAAGCCGAATGGGAATATGCGTGTCGTGCAGCCTCGATTACGCCTTTCAATACAGGCATTGAACTGACGCTCTCACAGGCGAACTTTGACAGCAGATACACCGAAGGACTGCATGACGCAAACAGCGAAATACAGACAAAGCCGGTCGGCAGTTACGCTCCGAATGCGTGGGGATTATACGACATGCACGGCAACGTATGGGAATGGTGCGACGACTTGTATAACAAAAAATACAATGATAAAACCGACGAAGCGACTGCACGTCCGGAGCGCGTACTCCGCGGCGGCGGTTACAATAGCATCGCCGGTTTATGCCGTTCTGCCGAACGCACCCACACCATTCCGGATTACCATGACACGAGCCTTGGCTTTCGGATAGCGTCCTATTAGCTAACCCTTAGCTTTCGCAATGTAGCCGAGCGCGTTTTTGCAGAGTGCGGTTATAGCGTTCCAGTCGCCTGCGGCTACGGCTTCATTCGGGAACAGTTTCGATCCCATGCCTACGGCTGTTACGCCGGATGCAAACCATTTCGAGAGATTCTCTTCGGTCGGCTCTACTGCGCCGGTCGCCAAAATCATCGTCCACGGCATCGGCGCTTTCACGTTACTCACAAACGAGGGACCGCCTACGCTTCCGGCAGGGAAAATCTTGCAAAGATCGCATCCCGCCTCCTGTGCGAAACCTATTTCCGTAACCGAGCCGCATCCCGGAGTATACGGCACAAGCCGGCGATTGCATACCTTGGCGACGTCGGGATTGAAGAGAGGCCCGACAACGAAATTCGTCCCAAGCTGAATATAGAGAGCGGCCGTCGGAGCATCGACGATAGAGCCTATGCCGAGTATCATTTCGGGACATTCCTTTGCTGCAAACTTCATCAGTTCGGCGAAAACGTCCTGCGCAAAATCGCCGCGATTAGTAAATTCAAAAGCGCGAACGCCGCCGTCGTAACATGCTTTAAGCACATTTCGAGCCGTCGCGACATCCTTGTTGTAATAAACAGGAATCATACCGGTACGCACAATAGCGTCCAAAACCTGTAACTTGTTAAATCTTGCCATATCTTTTATCTTGAATTTTAGCTGATAATATAATAATTCGTAATTCCGGCGCAAAGAAACGAATAAAAATTGAATTATATATAAATTTTTATTATTTTTGCAACTTGATTTGAGGACGAACGTCATTGATGCCGGAGCAGAGCGCAATGGAAACATGACGGAAAGAAGAAGAAGGAATATTTAATCTTTAATACTTAAGTAATATGTTTAAAAGGAATTTTTTAGTATCAGTTTTATTAGTATGGCTGTCGGGGTGCACTTCTGACGAAGTATCCGAAAGCCTGAAGTTTACGGATGTTCAAATCGAGATGCGCAGCAATCCCGAAGGAATAAGCGTAAAGAATCCGCGTTTCTCATGGAAAACGACGAGCGCCAAACAGGGCGTGTTGCAAACGGCATTTCAAATCGAAGTCGCCGCATCGGAAAAAGACCTCAAAAAAGGTGGAAATACAGTCTGGAATACCGGTAAAGTCGCGTCCGGAAATTCGCACCTTGTCACTTATGAAGGCATTCCGCTCGAATCGGGCAAGGATTATTTCTGGAGAGTGAAAGTATGGACAAATCAAGGCGACGAAAGCCAAAGCGCCGTACAGCGCTGGTCGATGGCTTTGCTCGACGAAAGAGAATGGAGCGATACGGAGTGGATAGGCATCAACGACTCGACGAGACTTAAAATCGAAGAAAACCGTACAATCCTGCCCGCCCGCTATCTGCGCAAACAGTTCAATGCTGCGGCAAAGCCCGTCAGAGCCAAGCTGTACGTTTCGGGCATAGGCTCGTCGGTATGTTATATCAACGGAAAGCAGGTCGGCGACGACGTTTTCGGACCCCTGCCGACATGGTACGACGCATCCGTGCCTTTCATCACCTACGACGTGACCGGCCTGATAAAAAAAGGCGATAACGCCATCGGCGTAGCGCTCGGAAACGGACGCTTCCTCACGATGCGGCAAAGAGGAATGGCGTCGTTCGGACTGCCGCGACTGATAGCGCGACTGACGGTCGAATACGCCGACGGAAAGAAGGAAACAATAACGACAGACCGGACATGGAAAGCGACCGATAACGGTCCGATAATATCAAACAACGAGTTCGACGGCGAAGACTATTATGCGCCATACGAACTCGGCAAATGGACGGAAGCCGGTTACGACGACTCGTCCTGGCGCAACGCCGAACGGATGGAAGCGCCGAAAGGCAAACTCACAGCCCAACTGTCGCCATCGTTGAAAGTGATGAAAGAGATAAAACCGACGTCGATAAAAGTTGTCGGCAAAGACAGATTTATCGTAGACATGGGTCAGAACATGGTCGGATTGCTAAAAGTGACTTTGACCGGCAAAAAAGGCTCGCCCATAACGATGCGCTTCGCCGAAGTACTGACGGACGACGACAAGACACAACTATACGTAGCAAATCTGCGCGGCGCTAAAGCGACAAATATATACACGCCTGCCGAAGACGGTGTTTTCACGTGGGAGCCGACGTTCGTCTATCACGGCTTCCGCTTCGTCGAAATAACCGGAATAGACAACGCGCCTTCGATTGACGACCTTACCGGCAAGGTTGTATACGACAGTATGGCGGACATTGGCTCGTTCCACACTTCGGACGAAATGATAAACCGTATTCACCGAAACGCTTACTGGGGTATAACAGGCAATTATCGGGGGATGCCGACCGACTGTCCGCAGCGCGACGAGCGTCTCGGCTGGCTCGGCGACCGCGCTACCGGCGCTTACGGCGAAAGTTTTCTGCTCAATAACGTCCTGCTGTACGAAAAATGGCTCGTAGACATTGAAGAATCAATGAACGAAGCAGGAAGCATTTCGGTCGTATCGCCGCGTTACTGGACTATCTTCAACGACGACGTGACCTGGCCGTCCGCATATTTCTATATCGCCGACATGCTTTACAAACAGTTTGGCGACGATAAACCGATCGTCAGGCATTACGAATCAATGAAAAAATGGGTAAGACACATCGCCGATACTCAAATGAAGGACTATATCATAACAAAAGATACCTACGGCGACTGGTGTATGCCGCCGGAATCGCCCGAACTCATTCACTCGCAAGATCCGTCGCGCCGGACAAACGGTCACGTATTAAGCACTACCGTTTATTACAGCATCCTGCAACTGATGCAGAAGTTCGCCGTAATGAAAGGCGTTCCGCAAGACATTGCCGAATATAAAGATTTGGCGCAAAAAATAAAAGCCGCATATAACAGTAAGTTCTTCGATGCCGAAAAGGCGCAGTACGACAACAATACCGTGACGGCAAATATTCTTTCGCTGCAACTCGGTCTCGTGCCTGAAGGATACGAGGAAAAGGTTTTCGCCAACATAGTCGAGAAGACGGAAGTCGACTGCAAGGGTCACGTAAGCGCCGGAGTGCTCGGAATACAGCATCTCATGCGCGGTCTGACCCAGCACGGAAATCTTGAGCTTGCCTACAAGATAGCGACAAACCGCACCTATCCTTCGTGGGGATACATGGTTGAAAAAGGCGCAACTACCATCTGGGAGCTTTGGAACGGCGACACGGCCGATCCTGCGATGAATTCGCGCAATCACGTAATGTTGCTCGGCGATTTGCTGGTCTGGTATTACGAAAACCTTGCCGGAATAAAGAACGACCCGACGGATACGGGATTCAAAAAGATATGGATGGAGCCGTCGTTTCCGGAAAAGCTGGACTTCGTCAATGCTTCCTACAATTCGCCTTACGGAATGATAGAAAGCAGCTGGCAACGCGAAGGCGACAAATTGACATGGAACGTCACTATTCCGGTCAATACGACTGCGACGTTGAAACTGCCTTCGCGATTCAACGTGAAACCCAAGGACGACGGCAAAGTAACGGAAGCCGACGGCAGCATTATCATCAAACTCGGCTCGGGGAAATATACTCTTGAAAGTGAGCGGTAAGGATTTAAAGCGCATGGAAACCAAGCGGACAAAAAGAGGGCTTACCAAACTTGGAAACAAGGATACGGCTTATCCGACGGAATACTCTCCGTCGACACTCGAAGCGTTCACAAACAAACATCCGGACAACGACTATTTCGTAAAGTTCAATTGTCCGGAGTTTACAAGTCTGTGCCCAATCACCGGTCAGCCCGATTTTGCTACATTATATATAAGTTACATACCCGACAAGAAATTAGTCGAAAGCAAATCGCTCAAGCTGTACCTGTTTAGTTTCCGCAATCATGGCGACTTTCACGAAGACTGCGTCAATATCATAATGAAGGACATCATTAAGCTGGTAAAGCCGAAATACATTGAAGTATGGGGACGATTCATGCCTCGCGGAGGCATAAGCATCGATCCGTACTGCAATTACGGCAAGCCGGAAACGGAATATGCAGACATGGCGACGTACAGGCTTGTGAATCACGATTTATATCCCGAAAAAACAGATAACAGATAACAGATAATTAAAATATACATTTTATGAAACAGAAGATTTTTTTTATTTTATTGCTCGGCATTCTATCGGCAAGCGCCGCGAAGTCGGAGAAGAAACCGCTCGACCACAGCGTCTATGACGCATGGGAAAGCATTATGCAGATATTTATAAGCAACGACGGACGTTACGCGGTCTACTGCGTCGCGCCGCAGGAAGGCGACAGCACGCTTTACGTGAACGGTATCAAAACGCCCCTCGCCGTCAGGATTGACAGGGGTTACGGTCCGCGGATAACCGACGATTCGCGCTATGCGGTTTTCAAGATAAAACCTTCGCAGGAAGAGAAAAAAGACGCCCGCAAGAAAAGGAAAAAAGCGGACGAACAGCCGAAAGACTCGCTCGGATGGCTGCGGCTCGGCTCTCAAAACGTGGAAAAGATACCGGACGTGAAGTCTTTCAAGACGCCCGAAAAAGGCTCCGGCTACTTTGCCTATACGACACAGATGCCAAAAGATACGACAAATAAAAGGGATGAAAAGAATGATTTCATGATCGTATACTTTTTCGATTCCGGAACATCCGACACCATTCCGTTTGTATCCGACTACGTTATAAGCAGGAACGGAAAGTACATCTCATACTTGACGAAGCCGTCCGGGAAAGACAGCACGGCCGTTCCGGGCGTCTATCTCTACGACACGAAGACACTCGAATCGACCGCCCTGATGGAAGCAAAAGGCGACTACAAACTGCAATCGTTCGACGAAGAAGCATCGCAATTCGCCTTTTTTGCAACTACCGATACAACTAAACGCAATCCCAAAGTCTATAATCTCTATTACACGAAAACGGACAGTCCGACGGCGAAAATCATTGCCGATACGTTATCGGACAGGATGCCCGCGAAATGGGCGGTAAGCACATTCCGCGACATATCGTTCAGTCGCGACGGCAGCAAACTGTACTTCAGCATATCGCCTGTTCCGGAGCCGAGGGATACAACCGTCGACGAAAGCGAGAAGGCGCGGCTCGACGTATGGCACTACATGGACGACTACCTGCAACCGGTGCAGCTCAAACAACTGCGGACAGAACTCAACCGCTCGTATCTGTGCGTGTTTGACGTATCCGATTTGAGCCGTTTCGTCCGGTTAGGCTCGACAGACCTCGAAAACATTTCGACTTCAAACCGCGGAAACGGAGAATTTGCGCTCGGCACGACCTCGAAAGGCTACCGCATCGAATCTCAATGGACGGGATCGTCCAAAAACGACGTATACACCGTATCGACCGTGACAGGCGAGCGGACGCTTGTCGTCAAGGCTCTCGAATCGCGTCCGATGATTTCATCGACAGGCAAATACGTGACATGGTTTGACCGCGAAACGGCGCAGTGGTATCTCTATTCCGTTGCCGACAAGACTGTCCGTTGCCTGACGGACGGGATAGACGTCAGTTTCGCAGACGCCCGCTCGCAGACGCCCGACAAGCCGGGAGCTTTCGGAACAATGGGCTGGAGCAAGGACGACGGCTATTTCTACATATACGACATGTATGACATTTGGCAAATCGACCCTGCGGGCAAAACCGAGCCGTCGATGATTACAAAAGGCGTCGGACGCAAGGAGAAGACTACCTTCCGCCATGTCAGGCTCGACATCGAGGCTGAACATGTCGAAACGGACAAGCCGATGCTTCTTTCGGCGTTCAACAACGACACAAAAGAATCCGGTTTCTATACGCTGAACGTCAAAAGTAAAGCCGCGCCGCAGAAACGCATCGTCGCAGGCAAAACGTTTGCTTCGGTACAAAAAGCCAAAAACGCCGATACATATATATATACGCAGTCCGATTTCAACAATCCGCCGGATTTGTGGGCTACGGCAAATCTCTGGAAGAACGAAACCCAACTAAGCCAAATCAATCCTCAAATGAAAGATTACTTGTGGGGAACGGCCGAGCTTGTCGGCTGGAAATCGAAGGACGGCGTCGATTTGAAGGGATTGCTTTACAAGCCGGAGAATTTCGATCCCGAAAAGAAATATCCGATGATGGTTTATTTTTACGAAAGACATTCGGACGATTTATACAAGTATTATGCGCCTGCGCCGAGCCGTTCGACGGTCAATGTCTCGTTTTTTTGCAGTCGCGGCTATCTGGTGTTCCTGCCGGACATCAATTATGTGGACGGACATCCGGGGCAAAGCTCGTATAACTCCGTCGTCGCCGGCGTCGAGCATCTCAGTCTGAATCCGTGGGTTGACAAAGAGCACATCGGCGTACAGGGACAGAGCTGGGGCGGCTATCAGGTTGCTTACCTCGTCACGCAGACGAATATTTTTGCGGCGGCGGGAGCAGGCGCGCCGGTAGCGAACATGACAAGCGCATACGGCGGCATTCGCTGGGCTACCGGGCTGAATCGCCAGATGCAGTACGAACGCCAGCAAAGCCGAATCGGCAAAACGTTGTGGGACGGCTTCGACCTGTACATCGAGAACTCGCCTATATTCTTCGCCGACAAGGTTAATACTCCGCTGTTAATAATGCACAACGATAACGACGGCGCAGTTCCGTGGTATCAGGGCATAGAATATTTCACGGCGCTGCGGAGGCTTGGCAAAGTAGTGTACATGCTCCAGTACAACGGCGAGGAGCATAACCTGATTCACCGTCGCAACACGCGCGACTTGAGCGTCCGCCTGCAACAGTTCTTCGACCACTATCTCAAGGGCGAGCCGATGCCGGTATGGATGACGAAAGGCGTTCCGGCTACGGAAAAAGGGCGTACCTACGGACTTGAAATCGAGGAATAGCGGATGAAAGAGATATTCAAATTTCTGAAGGAACTGCGCGAGAACAACGACCGCGAGTGGTTTAAGGCAAACAAAAGCCGGTACGACGAGCTTCACGGCAAGCATGTGGCCATCGTGCAGAAGATTATCGACGGCATAGCGACTTTCGACGGCGAAATAGCCGGACTTGACGCCAAAAACTGCATTTACCGCATCTATCGCGACATACGTTTTTCTTACGACAAGACGCCGTACAAGACGCATTTCGGCGCATACATGACCGGTTTCGGCGGGCGTACAAGTCCTTACGGCGGCTATTATCTGCATCTTGAGCCGGACAATTCGCTTGTTTCGGGCGGCGTCTGGTGTCCTTCTCCGGAAATGTTGAAGAGGCTAAGAAGAGACATATACGACAGTATAACCGAATTCGTCGAGATACTGGAAGAAAAGAAATTCAAGGAAGTCTACGGAGGACTTGAGGGCGAGATGCTGAAGCGCTTGCCCGAAGGTTTTCCGAAGGACTTCAAATACGAAGACATCCTCCGTCACAAATATTTTGTCGTATCCGCCGGCAAGCCCGAAAAGTTTTTCTGTTCGGACGACTGGATAGAGCGTGCAGTCGAGGATTTCCGCATATTGTGTCCGTTCAATAAATTTCTAAACTATACGATAGGAGAGTTTTTGGGCAAACAATGATTTCGATATATCGCAAAGTCTTTTGTCGCGGCGGGCACGGAGTACATTCGCCGTACGTCTTCAATCTGATTACCGGCGTAATTGAAGAGAGGAGACACTACTACTGTTATGCGAAGCTGCATCGCGTGCGCCGGAC
>JAITPH010000083.1 GCA_031289515.1 Tannerella sp. | reverse complement strand
TAATATCCCATCGACACATTCGGCAGTCCTTTTTCAATCTGCCAAAGCGTGGAACGCGAGATGCCCGCACGCTCGGCAATCTGCTCGGCGCTCAGTTTCCGCCGGAGCCGGGCAAGCTTAATATCTTCGCCCAATTCTGCCAGAATCTTTGTCAGGCGGGGAAGTAAAGTATATTTTGTTCGCTTCATAACGTTTAATATTGCGCACAAAGATAACGGTTTTGTTTGGAATATCAAACATTATCCGTAAATTTCTTTTTTTTTGTTGCATATATCCGATTTCTTGCGTACATTTGCAGCCATATTGTTGAAATAAAAATAAAGATTATGAAAAAAAATGTATTGTTTATTTGTGCCGTTTCGCTGTTGGTTGCTTGCAGCGATAACGATAATATCGGTTGGGTAGCGACAACTCCCGACAATTCATGGCAAACGCAGGACGTCAAGCAGATTGAATTTGCAAAAGACGCAAAGCCTGACGCCATAATCGACGTCGCCAACCCAAAGCAAAGCATTGACGGTTTCGGAGCTTGCTTCAACGAACTTGGGTGGACGTCGCTCGGTTTGCTCGGCGAATCAGATCTCGACGCCGTTCTAAGCGAATTGTTTGCGCCCGGCAAAGGCGCGAATTTTACTATTTGCCGTATGCCGCTCGGAGCTAACGATTTCTCGCGCGACTGGTATTCTTACAACGAAACCGACGGCGACTTTGAAATGTCGAATTTCAGCATTGCCAATGACAGGCAAACGCTCTTGCCGTTCATCAAGGCAGCCCTGAAATACAATCCTGACCTGAAAATATGGGCTTCGCCATGGAGTCCGCCGGTGTGGATGAAAGACAACAAACACTATGCCTGCCAGCCGTTGAATACGAGCTTTTTCAACAGCATAGGCGAAAACGGCATAAAACCGGAACAGGTGCGCTCCGAAGGCATGAACATGTTTATTCAGGAAGAAGCGTATTTTAAAGCATACGCCCTCTATTTCAGGAAATTCATCGAGGCATATCGCGCCGAGGGCGTCAATATCTTCATGGTTATGCCTCAAAATGAATTTAATTCGTGCCAGCCTTTCCCAAGTTGCACGTGGAAAGCGTCGGGATTGAACGAGTATGTCGGCAAATATCTCGGTCCGGCGATGAGCGAGATCGGCGTAAAAATAATGTTCGGCACGATGGAACGTCCAAATCCCGCATTGGTAGACACATTGCTGACAGATCCCGAAAGCGGCGAATATATTTCCGGCGTCGGATTTCAATGGGCAGGAAAAAGGTCTATCGGCGATATTCACAGGCGCTATCCGGATTTGACCCTTTACCAGACCGAGCAGGAATGCGGCAACGGCAAAAACGATTGGGGCGGCTGCGTCTATTCGTGGGGATTGATGAAACACTATTTTAATAACGGTACAAATGTGTATGATTATTGGAATATATCGCTCGAAAACGGAGGATTAAGCCGTTGGGGATGGAGTCAAAATTCGCTCGTTACCGTCGATAAAGACGCCCGCACGTATAAATTCACTTACGAATATTATCTGTTGAAGCATGTCAGCGGCTATGTCTCGCCGGGTGCGCGGTTATTGCCTGTTTCGGGAGAATTTTCCGACATACTTGCGTTCCAAAATCCCGACGGCGCTTATGTTCTGGTTATCCATAACGCTAACGATGCGGAAATAAAACCTGTCATAAAAATAGGCGACCGTGTTTTTTCCGCTCCGCTCAAACCTAAATCATTCAATACTGTTATATTGTGAGGCATTATTTCTTGCTTGTATTGTTAATTGTTGCAGTATTAAAATGTTATGGCGTCGCTGATGATTCGAAAGTTACGGACGGCTATCCCATAGCGAACTTTGCCTTGACGGTAAACGCTTCGGAAGACGGCGGATTTTTCGGGCATATCATGCAGAATCCGGGCAAGTTGGGCGCGTGGCTGACCAACAAGGGAGCGGTGACGTTTTTAGTTGAAAAAGGCGGCAATCGAAGTCTGTTTTCGCAGTTCGGCGACAAACAAATATCTCGCGCTTTTCCCTTTGTCGGAGGCTTTTATAGGCAATCGGAGGCAATATCTTCGCAGATACGTGTTTTGTCTTTTTGTCCTCTAAGTATCAATGAACTTGAAACTTCGTCCCTACCTGTTTTGCTTGTTGAGTTTGACTGCATTAACCCTTCCGGACAGGAAGATTTCAACATTCTTATAAAGCCGGATACGTCTTTGTTAAAAGGCTTGGAAACGTGCAAAACTTCCGGTTATTCGGGAGTTAAGAACTCCGGATTTCAACTTTCAAGCGATACCGAAACTTTCTGGAAAAACGGCGAATTGTCTATTCCTGTTTCATTAAAACCTGCTCAAACTGTGCGGATACGTGTCCTTTTGACATTTTATGATAAGGACTGGATTTCGTCGAATCGATTCCAAAACGTTGATGAAATCACGGATTACGCCTATCATACATGGTCTGTTTTGAAGGCAAAGACGGAATCGTTCGGCGACGCTATTCCGGAAACAGGCGATAATGAGTTGGATAAGTATCTCAGATGGTATATGATTCCGGGCATTTCGCTCACTAAATGCACGAAAAATAACGAGATTCTGACGATGGGTTACTGCGAACTGAATCAACGCGACAGTTATTGGACGTCGTGGTTGCATTTGGTACTGTTTAAGGATATTGAGAAGAAAATGATAGAGGAGAGTATTGAATATCAACAGCCTACCGGGAAAATACCGACTACGATACTGCCGCTGATCGAAAGGAAAGATGATATCGACATAAATGCGTTTTTCATCCTCCGTGTTGCCAGATATTACCAATTGTATCACAATAAGGATGAGCTTGCCGGCTATTTTCCGGCGTTGAAAAAGGCGATTGACTGGCTTGTTTCGCGCGACGCCAACGGAAACGGATTGCCTGTGCAGGTATCTTTCTGGGGCGACTGGAAAGACGTCAGAGGCGTCGAAGGGCGCATGTATTCTCCATTCTCCGGACTTGTCTACCTGTCTGCGCTCAAGCAAATGATATTTTTGAGCAAGGAGTGCGACGACGCCGAAAGCCTTGCAAAATACGAGGCGGCATATAAGAAAGGCTTCGATTTTATCAACAAGCCTGTCGAACAGGGTGGATTATGGAACGGTCGGTATTACTGCCAGATTTGGAAAAACGGCGAAGTCAACGATAAACTGCTGCAAGATCAGACTATAGGCATTTTGTTTGACGTCGTTCCGCGCGAAAAGGCGTTATCAATTATTTCGTCGTTAAACGAACTTAGCCTGACCGATTATGGAATTTGCGAAACATATCCCTATTATCCCGCAACATTCGGTTACGATCCGGGCACGTACCATAATGGCGCTGTCTGGCCGTGGTTGAGTTTTATGGATTGTTGGGCACGCATCCGTGCAGGCAGGAAAAAAGAAGCTATTGACCTGATAAAAAGAGTAGCCGACGCAGATTTGATAAAGTCGGGCGACTGGTCGCCAAACGAACACATAAACAGCCAAACCGGAGAAAATCTCGGCTTCCAACTGCAAGGCTGGAACGCCGGACTGTTCGGACTAATCTACTTCGGCATTCTACATGACGGCATCATCCCCTGAATATAACTTGCGAAGCAATCCGGGAATTAATGGACAATTGACAATGATTTTGTTGCGCCTGCCGTCATTGCGAGGAGGTTACTAAACAAGTTTAGCAAACAGGAAAAATGACGAATGAAACTGCTGCGCTTGCCGTCATTGCGAGGAACGAAGCAATCCAGCTTCAATAATTGACAATTGAGATTGACGGACGTCATTGCGAGGCACGAAGCAATGACGGCAAGCGCAACGGTTTCGCTTCGTCATTTCCCCCTTTTGCTAAACTCGTTTAGTAACTTTCTCGCAACGACGGACTGTCGTATAACATCAATCCGTAAAATTTTTTTCGCAAAAATGATGCAACAATCAAAAAAACAACTATCTTTGCAGTTCGTAATCGAAGGATTACGCTCAATAACATTACAATGATTTGATAATAAAGCGTTATATATCAAACATTAACCACAAGGGGCTGACCGGTTTTGACAGCGGGTAGAAGTGGTTTGTAAGCATGCAGCGCGTCATTGACCGGCGCTTTAATCTCGGTTGATAAAAATTTAACTGGCGAAAATAATTATGCTCTCGCTGCTTGATTGAAGTTCAGTAGATCATAGCTTTATCCTTACGCAAGGCGTTTGGACGAGACATCACCCGGAAACTGTGGCTTCGAAGTGTTCCGACAAGGTGGTGCAGATATATCGGAGATAGTTCGAAGGAAGTCCTGTACTTCGGATGAAAATTAAGGGAATAAGGTTTCGGTTGGTAGCTTCGGTCTTGCCGAAACACGAAAATCAAAGCGAAGATAAGCATGTAGAAAGCAAATTAATTCCTCGTTTGGACGAGAGTTCGAATCTCTCCAGCTCCACAATTAAACGTATGCAGACATCGCTATGCCCCTCGTGGGGCTACTAAAACGCGATTTTGCAATGTGCAAATTTAGGCATTCCGACCCTTTTTAGGCATCTATTTGTTACCCTTCTCCGGAGTGATTTGTACGAAAAAGAGACGGATGAAAACTTCAATTGTGAATAAAAGTTGTTCATTTACATAACGGACGCCAATTCCTTGCTTATTTCATGTATTCCGGAAATAATTTTTGTGCGCTGTTGCGGGCGCGGATTCCTGTATCCGGAAGCATAGTGCCCCAATTGCCTTTCGTTGATTCCGGTTGCCCTTGAAATAGCGGACCGGGTAAGTACGCCATCCAAACTGTGAAGCAATGCCGATGTTTGAAGGATAAAATTTAATTCATATTCGCCTTTTACCAGCCATTCCGGCATTTTATCATTATCGGCAATACATCCTTCCAGATGGAATTGCAGTGATTCCGCGAAATTTTTTTTCAAGCCTTCAAGCGTCTTATGCGTGACAAGCACCGCGCCATTCAGTTCGTCTCCCGCTGCGCAGGCTGAATAGTTGTTGCCGCTCCAACCAATTGATACGTTTATTTTCTCCATGATGATTATTTTTTTATGCAGGGCGGTTATTTCCATCCTGCCTGATGCCACATACTGTTTAATAACTCCTGTTCTACCGTTTCACTT
>JAITPH010000076.1 GCA_031289515.1 Tannerella sp. | reverse complement strand
TTCGATTTCGAGCGGATCGACGTCGTTAAGCGGGCGTTCGATACCGTCTACCAATACAAGCGGGTTCTGGTCACTCGTGAAAGTGGCGATGCCGCGAATATAGTATTGGGCATCACTTTGCCAGGCTCGCCTGACCGCTGGATAGCGATCAGACCGGCAATACGTCCCGCCAATGTCTGTGTGAGCGAGCGCGCCAGCACCTCCAATTCGCGAGCGTTCATCGACGAAATTGCTCCTACAACGGATTCCCTTTTCTGAGTACCGAAAGCCACAACCTGTACCTCGCCGATGTTCACCGTATTTTCGAGGAGGACGATGAGGAAGTTGCTCTTGTCGCCGATTTTGATTTCCTGCGTTACCATTCCTATGTACGAGGTAATCAATATCGCCTGCTCGGGATTTGGAACTTCAAAGGAGAACTTTCCGTCAATGTCGGTAGCAGCTCCTATCTGAGTGCCTTATACCATTTGGTAGCGTCCACAATAGCCCCCCCCTTGCTGATCAACTACAGTTCCGCCGATTCTTTTCGTTTACTCCGAGCCATACGCCGCAGACACGTAACAAGCTAAGAATAGAACTAATACGCCGACTTTTAACCTTTTAGGGATGACGACTAATTTACAGCTTTGTTTCATAAATGGAATATTTTAAGTTAAAAAATCAATCTTTATAATATTCGGAACAACAATATCTTCCGATGCGTTTTATGCGCTCACAAAATTACATAAACGACGCTTACAATAACAGGAAAAATATCCGTTTTTATAAAAGAATAATCTATCAACATTTTTTATGACAAAATAGTCCGCAAATAACAGAATAGTACATTTTGAGGCTGGGCGCCAACGGCAACCACCGTGTACCATGCCGTTATAATGCACGAAGCAATCCGGATAATAATTCTTGTTTTTTGCAATAGCGTAGCCCATGCAGTCAATCATATGGCATACAGCTTCTCTCTGATTTCGGCTATTCGGGGGTCGGATATGTAATCGTCGTACTCGGTCATGCGGTCGATGTTGCCGTTCGGGGTCAGTTCTATTACGCGGTTTGCTACCGTCTGTATAAATTCGTGGTCATGGCTTGAAAACAGCACATTTCCCTTAAAATTGATGAGCGTGTTATTGAACGCCTGTATGGATTCCAAATCAAGGTGATTTGTAGGAGTATCAAGTATCAGGGTATTGGCGTCCCTAAGCATCATGCGCGAAATCATGCAACGCATCTTCTCGCCTCCCGACAGCACGCTCACTTTCTTGAGCAGTTCTTCGCCGGAGAAAAGCATGCGTCCCAAAAATCCCTTCAGGAAGACGTCGTTGGTGTCTCTTGCGAACTGTCCCAGCCATTCGATAAGGTTATAATCCGAGTTGAAATAGCTCGCATTTTCGAGCGGCAGATACGCCGTAGTTATCGTCTGTCCCCATTTGTACATGCCTTCGTCGGCCGTGTCTTCGTCGTTTATAATGCGGAACAGCGCCGTCATGGCACGCGGGTCGCGACTGATGAAAACTATCTTGTCGTCCTTCTCGACGTTGAAGTTAAGGTCTCTGAACAATACCTCGCCGTCAATCGTTTTTGTCAGTCCGCCAACTTCGAGTATCTGATTGCCCGGCTCGCGTGAAGGCGTGAAAATTATGCCCGGATAGCGACGCGACGACGGCTCTATCTCCTCGATGTTCAACTTCTCGATCATCTTCTTGCGGCTCGTCGTCTGCTTCGACTTCGCTACATTCGCGCTGAAGCGGCGAATAAATTCTTCAAGCTCTTTTTTTCGCTCCTCAGCCTTCTTGTTTTGCTGTTGCTGCTGACGGAGAGCTAACTGGCTCGATTCGTACCAGAAACTGTAATTTCCGGCAAAAAGTTTCAATTTCCCGAAATCTATGTCTACGGTATGCGTGCAGACGGAATCGAGAAAATGGCGGTCGTGACTGACTACAAGAACGGTCTGTTCAAAGTTTGAAAGATAGTTTTCGAGCCATGATACCGTTTCGAGGTCGAGGTCGTTGGTCGGCTCGTCGAGCAGCAGGTTGTCCGGTTTGCCGAACAGCGCGCGCGCCAGAAGTACGCGGACTTTTTGTTTACCGCTAAGGTCTTTCATCAGTTTGTAATGCAATTCTTCTTTAATGCCCAGACCGCTCAGCAAGGCGGCGGCATCGCTTTCGGCGTTCCAGCCTTCCATTTCCGCGAATCTTTCTTCAAGCTCCGAAGCGCGGATGCCGTCTTCGTCCGTGAAGTCTTCTTTGGCGTAAATGGCGTTTTTCTCGCTCATTACGTCCCATAAAACCGTATGTCCCATCAGGACGGCATCGAGAACGGTATGTTCGTCAAATGCGAAATGGTCTTGCGACAAGACCGAAAGGCGCTCGCCCGGATTGAGCGAGATAATACCGCGCGTAGGCTCCATATCGCCGCTTATCACACGCAACAATGTTGATTTACCGGCGCCGTTTGCTCCGATAACTCCGTAGCAATTGCCCGGTACAAACTTGATATTCACGTCCTGAAACAATATGCGCTTCCCAAACTGAATGTCTAATCCGCTAACTGTAATCATAATAATACTTCTTTCTGTTCTTTACGACGTGCAAAGGTACGATTTTTTTTATACAGACACAAACTCCTTCGGAATAATCGACAATAGACAAAGGAAAATCGACAATTACAAATTTGCCATTGTCAATTATTTGTGATAGGGTTTTATGCTGCTTTGCAAGCTCGCAAGCGACAATGACGCAAAGAAAAAATGAAAATAATTGCGAAAAAATTTGGCAGTCTCATTTTTATTTTAGACTTTTGCAAACGAAACAAAGTTGTAATCATTACAAATCGTTGCCTTTGCAGAGCAAAAACCGGCAGAGCCACAGATTTGTATGAAGACAAGAGAGAGAAAAACAGGTTGTCCGAAAGTACAGCCTTACATTATATTAATTATTAAAAGAAAGAAATTATGAAGAAAAAATTTATCTGTACCGTATGTGGATACGTACATGAGGGAGATGAAGCTCCCGAAATTTGTCCGATGTGTAAACAGCCGAAAGAGAAATTCAAAGAAGTTGTAGACAACGGAAAACTGAATTTTGCCGACGAACATGTTATCGGCGTCGCTAAAGGTGTAGACCCGGTTATTTGGGAAGGATTGCAGGCTCATTTCATGGGCGAAGCGACCGAAGTGGGGATGTATATCGCCATGAGCCGTCAGGCAGACAGGGAAGGATACCCTGAAATCGCCGAAGCATTCAAGCGTTATGCTTACGAAGAAGCAGACCATTGCGCACGTTTTGCGGAATTGCTGGGCGAGATAGTTTGGGATACCAAGACCAACCTCTACAAGCGTATGCTTGCCGAACAGGGCGCGTGCGAAGACAAAAAACGCATTGCGACACTTGCCAAGCAACAAAATCTTGACGCAATCCATGACACCGTTCACGAAATGTGCAAGGACGAAGCACGTCACGGTAAAGGGTTTGAAGGTCTCTACAATCGCTATTTCGGCAAATGACCGCCCTCCTCCTTAAAAACCTGAAATTATTAAGCAACTCTCTCTTGCGGGGAGTTGCTTTTTTCTGTTCGGACAGACGCATATCTTGAATTTTAATACTTTTATTCGACCTTTTCGAAGAAAAAACAAGCAAAGCTAAAAAATAATTATCAAAGTTTAACATTAGCAAGAGAAAAAATATACTTCCTTTTTATGTTTGTAATTTTTTTATCATAACTTTGTCCCGATTTATGAACCGTTTAATTACAACACATGGAGAGGAAATTTTTATCAGGCTTATTAATAGCGTCAATTTTTTGCAGTTGCGGGCAAAAGAGTAACAATGCAAGTGAAGGCAGCGATGAATCGATCGAGACGGTAATTCCCGAAGAAGAAACCGAAGTAGGCACGGAAGCGCTTGCCACGAAAGACTTCGATCACGAACTTGTAAGCAACGGACGTATCAGTTCCGGTCAGATGGCAGAGCTGAAATTTCTTTCGTCATCGCCAAACGACGTCCCGGTGAGTATTTTCGTCAAGAACGGCGACCGCGTGTCCGCCGGAGACGCGATAGCCATGCTTGATACCTTTCAGCTGTCGAGCAGCTACCGTCAGGCATTCGACAACCTTCAAAAGGCATACCTTGACCTTCAGGACGTGCTGATAGGACAGGGCTATTCGCTCGTCGATTCGGCTTCGATTCCGAAAGAGACAATCAGACTTGCATATATCCGAAGCGGGTATAACAATTCTAAGATTCAGTTCGACATTGCGGAATACAATCTCAAAAACGCCGTTTTGCGCACTCCCGTTTCTGGCATCGTAGCCAATCTTTTCGCCAAAACGTATTGCGCCATAAATACTTCCGAGCCGTTCTGCACCGTAATAAATGAAAGCAAGCCCGAAGTAGACTTCAAAATCCTTGAAAACGAGCTGCCCCTGATAAAAACCGGCGACAAGGTAAAAATACAGTCATACGCCTCGCCCGACATCGAATCCGTAGGCAGCATAGCAAGCATCAATCCAAGCGTGGACAAGGAAGGAACGGTACGGATAAAGGCGCTCATACAGCCCCATCCGAACCTGTTTCACGGAATGAACGTCCGAATCAGCGTATTCCGTTCTCTGGGCAAGCACTGGGTAACGCCGAAAGCAGCCGTAGTATTGCGTACCGGGCGACCGGTCGTTTTCACCTACAACGACGGCAAGGCAGGCTGGCATTACGTAAAAACAGGTTTGGAAAACGCTACTCACTGCACTGTTACAAGCGAAACGCTTAAAGAAGGCGATCTGATAATCGTCAGCGGAAACGAACATCTGGCAGACGGAACGGAGGTAAAAAAACTATGGTAAAATTCCTTATAACACGACCTGTTGCAGTGCTGATGGCTTTTCTGGCGCTTGTAATAATAGGTCTCATAACATACTTTACGCTGCCTGTCTCGCTGCTGCCCGACATTCCCATTCCAAACGTCACCGTTCAGGCGTCCATGGAAAACAGTTCGGCGCGCGAGATGGAAAACACCGTCGTCGCAACGCTTAGGCGACAGCTGATGCAGGTATCGAAGCTGCGCGACCTGCAAAGCGAAACGCGCGACGGCAGCACGCAGATAAACCTGCGCTTCAATTACGGCACTAACATCAATCTCGCATTTATAGAAGTAAACGAGAAAATCGACGCCGCAATGAACTATATGCCCCGCGACCTCGACCGGCCGCGCGTAATCAAGGCGAGCGCCACGGATATACCTGTCTTCTATCTTAACCTGACGCTGAAAAACGACGAGAAATACGGCAGCGCAAATACCGAAAAGTTTATCGAAATGAGCGAATTTGCCGAGACAGTCCTGAAACGGCGCATAGAACAGCTGTCGGCGGTGACGATGGTAGATGCCACAGGCACGGTATCGAGCGAAGTGCAGGTATTGCCCGACATGGACAAGCTCGAAATCGCCAACATAACGCTCTCTGAAATCGAGACGGCGATAAACAACAACAATATTGAAATCGGGAGCATGATTATCCGCGACGGATACTACGAATACAACATCAAATTCTCGTCGCTGATTCATACGGCGGAGGACATCGAAGACATCTATATGCGCAAATCCGACCGCATCTACCAGATAAAAGACCTCTGCACCGTAAAAATAGTGCCCGAAGAAGAACGCGGATACTCGATCGTCGACGGCAAGCGCGCCGTGACGCTGGCCATCATCAAGCAGTCGTCGGAAAACATGGACAACCTGAAAAAATCGCTTAACGAAACCATCGACTATTTCCGGAAACTGTACCCCGATATTGACTTCACCGTAAACCGCAACCAGACAGAGCTTCTTGACTATACGATTTCAAATCTCAAGCAAAACTTCCTCATCGGCTTTATTCTTATATGTATAGTAGCCTTTCTGTTTCTCGGCGACGCCAAATCGCCGACAGTCATCGGCATCAGTATGATCGTGTCGCTCGTAATGTGTTTCCAGTTCTTTTACTTCTTCGACAAGTCGCTGAACATCATATCGCTGTCCGGACTTATTCTGGCGCTCGGCATGATGATCGACAACGCCATAATCATCACCGAAAATATCAGCCAGCACCGCGAGCGGGGTCTGTCGCTCGAAGACGCCTGCGTTTTGGGCACAACGGAAGTGATTACGCCCATGCTGAGTTCGACGCTGACTACCATCGCCGTCTTCGTGCCGCTCATTTTCCTTAGCGGAATAGCGGGCGCAATATTTGTAGACGAGGCTTTCTCGGTGTCGGTCGGCTTGCTTGTGTCGTACTTCACCGGAATAATGCTGATGCCGGTGCTTTACAAGCTTGTCTATGCAAAGACTTTCACCAAACGCGACTTCGGCAGCCGGATGCGCCGGTTTCACGAATCCGGAAACAGCGGCCTCTACAAATGGTACGACAGGCTGATCAAATTTACCTTCTCGCACAAAATACTTAACGCCATCGTCATAATCGCGGTTTTTCCTCTTTGCGTAGTGATGTTTTATGTCATTCCCAAGAGCGGAATGCCCGCCGTAGATCAGGTAGAACTGCTCACGCATATCGACTGGGGCGAAAACATACACATCGCCGAAAACAGGACGCGCCTCGACAACCTTTGCCGGGACATCGATTCCCTGACGCTTGAACATTCCGTTTACGTCGGCCGCCAGCAATTCATTCTCGACAACGAGAAGAAGATGCCTTCGTCGGAAAGCGAGCTGTATATAAAAGCTGCAAATTCGGACGCTGCGGAGCAGGTTCAAAAGGAGATAGCAAAATGGATAACACGAAACCATCCGGCGGCGGTAATGTCGTTCGCGCCACCCGAAACGGTTTTTGAAAAGATTTTCATGACAGGCGAATCGGAACTCGTCACCGAACTTTATCCCCACAGGAATTTCACCCCGCAGGCTGACGATATAATAAATATCGAGAAGCAATTGGAGAAGGCGACAGGCGAACATTCCGAAGGCATCGTTTTCGACAACGAGATAAACCTGCAGATAAACCGCGAGAAACTGCTTCTCTACAACGTCGACTACAATGAAATATCGCGTATCCTGAAGACGGCTTTCCGCGACAACGAAATCGCCACCCTGCGCTCGTACCAGCAATATCTTCCGGTTACGATAGCCGGAGAGGAGCAGACAATCTCCGAAATAATCGGCAAAACGCTTGTCCGCACGATTACAAATTCGACCGGCGAACAGCAGCATCTGCCTTTAAGCGCTTTTGTCTCGATAGTTTCAACGGAAGGAATTAAAACCATCGTAGCCGGAAAGAACGGAGAATTTATTCCTGTAACGTACCAAAAGACGCACGACCCCGAATCGCTGATGAAAAGGACGCGGGCAGAGA
This sequence comes from Tannerella sp., assembly GCA_031289515.1. Lineage (GTDB taxonomy): Bacteria > Bacteroidota > Bacteroidia > Bacteroidales > Tannerellaceae > Tannerella. The sequence continues at coordinate 6,281 of JAITPH010000076.1, read as the reverse complement.
TAAACAACTCGAAATCGTGGGACGTCAATTTTTCGGGAAGTTATTTTTCAAACAAGAAGATGCTCAACGAGCTTGTCGTGATACTGTTCATTTCCATTTTACTGATGTATTTCATTCTCGCGGCGCAATTCGAGAGTTTCATGCAACCGCTGATAGTGCTTCTGGAGATACCCGTTGACGTAGCCGCCGCGCTCGTATGCCTCTGGGCTTTCGGGCATACGCTCAACCTTATGAGCGCGATAGGTATTGTCGTGACTTGCGGTATTATCATCAACGACTCCATTTTGAAGATCGACATGATAAACGAACTGCGAAAGGAAGGCGTACCGCTGATGGAAGCCATTCATACGGCAGGACATCGCCGCCTGAGAGCGATAATAATGACGTCGCTGACAACCATAATCGCTATGGTGCCGATGATGTTTGCAAACGACCTCGGCTCGGAGATACAGAAACCGCTTGCCGTGGCGATGATTTCGTCGATGGTCATCGGCACGCTCGTAAGCCTTTATATTATACCGCTAATCTATTGGAGAATTTATAAAAGAAGTTAGAAGTATGAAAGTTATATTTGTTTTAATAGCAGCCCTGACGGCAAGCGTAGCCGCAGCACAGAAAACAGTAATGACGCTCGAAGGCGCTATCGCGCTGGCCGCCGACAGTTCGCTCGAATCGTTCCGCTCGAAAAACGTCTACATGTCGAGCTATTGGGAATACCGCACCTTCAAAGCCGGACGGCTGCCGAGCCTTACGCTTTACCTGACGCCCGGACAGTACAACCGCAGGATAGTCCAGCGTTACGATTCGGAGCAGAACGTGGACGTCTACCGTCCGCAAAAGACATTCATCTCGTCCGGAGAACTTTCCGTAGTGCAAAACTTCGACATGCTCGGAGGCACGTTCTTTCTCAATTCAAACCTCGACTACATGCGCAACTTCGGCGACAACGTCTATACGCAGTACAACTCCGTGCCGGTCAGGATAGGCTATCAGCAAAACCTTATCGGCTACAACGCTTTCAAATGGGAGAAAGCAATCGAGCCGCTGAAGTATGAACGCGCCAAAAAACAGCTCATTTACGACATTGAGAATACCGCATCCCTTTCCGCCGGATATTTCTTCAGTCTGGCAATGGCGCAGGCGGAATACGACCTTGCCGTCGAAAACGTGCACAACACCGACACGCTTTATCTCATTGGCGAAGAGCGTTACAAGATAGCGGCCATAAGCCAGTCGGATTTGCTGACGCTGAAACTCGACCGCGTAAATGCCGTAAACAGCCTGAAAAACGCCGAGATTTCGCTCAAGCGGTCAATGTTTGCGATGACGTCGTTTCTGAACATGGACAAGGACACGCCGATACGTCTGACGCTGCCGAGCTATCCCAAGTCAATGGAAATATCCGTGGAGAAAGCTCTCGACGAGACCCGCGCCAACAACCCCGAACTTATAGGATACAAACAAAACATACTCGAACGGCAGCAGGCAGTCGACAGGGCAAAGAAGGAAGCCATGTTCAACGCTTCGTTCAGCGCCAGCTTCGGATACAATCAGGCTGCCGGAACAATTGCCGACGTCTACAGCGACCCGCAGCGGCAGGACATCGTTTCGTTGAGCATATCCATTCCGCTTGTCGACTGGGGCGTGAGGCGGGGCAGGCTTAACATGGCAAAAAACAATCTAAACGTAACGGAGATAACGGCGCGTCAGGGCGAAGTCAAAATCGAGGAAGACGTGATAATGACCGTCGGCGACTTCAACATACAGAAAGACCTGATAGCATCTGCCGAAGAAGCCTTCAGTCTGGCGGAAGACGCCTACGCCAAGACGCGCCAGCGGTTTATGATAGGAAAAGTCGACCTCAGCGCGCTGACCCTTTCGCGCCAGCGGCAACAGGAAGCAAGGCGCAACTACATATCGGCTCTCGAAAACTACTGGCTCAGCTATTTCAAAATCCGCAAACTCACACTGTACGATTTTGAATACGACATGCCGGTATCGAATACGGTAGAAACATTGATTTTGAAAAATTTCCGAACTAAAGACTAAGCATTGAAAGAGAAACTGCACATATCGCCATTCACCGTTATCGTCGCTTTTGTGGCGGTATCGCTGGTCGGTCTGGCCGTTATTCCGTACCTGACGGTGAAGCTGTCGCCTTCGCGCACGCTGCCGAGCCTGACGGTCAGTTTCAACATGCCCGGCAATTCGGCGCGAATAGTGGAAATGGAAGCCACGTCGAAACTCGAAGCCATGCTTGCGCGGATAAACGGCGTCAAAAGCATCAACTCGACGTCGGGCAACAATTACGGAGAAATAACGCTCGGCCTCGACAAGCACGCATCAATGGACGTCGCACGCTTCGAGGCTTCGACGATAATACGCCAGACATGGCCCAGCCTGCCGCCTTCGGCCAACTATCCGACCATCACCGTAGACCGTCCGGACGAGGAATCGGCGCGACCGTTCATCGTCTACAGCATCGACGCCGCGGTCTCGCCCATCATCATACAGCAATACGCCGAAGAACGCATAAAACCGATTCTGGCGCAGCTGCCGGGCATTTACAGGATAGACGTATCCGGCTCGACGCCCATGGAGTGGATGCTGGAGTACGACATAAGTCAGCTCGACGCGCTCGGAATTACGGTAAACAATATCATGGACGCGATAAATTCGTACAACAGGAAGGAAGCTCTCGGCATGGCGCTGACGGAAAACGAAGATTCCGGACGGCGTTACATGCGGCTTTCGCTGACTGCGGGCGGCGGGGATGTCAAAAAGGGTTTCCATGCGGAAGATATTTTCCTTTCGGACAGGGAAGGACGGATGATACGGCTCGACCAGCTCGTCGCCGTGACGTACAGGGAACAGCCGCCGACAAGCTATTACCGCATCAACGGACTTAACTCGATATACATGTCGCTCACGGCAACCGAAAACGCCAACCAGTTACGGCTTAGCAGTTCCGTCAGGGAGGAAATGGTCAGGATAAAAAACGGCCTGCCAAAAGGCTACGAGATACACAACAGTTACGACGCGACGGAACATATCAATACCGAACTGAACAAGATATATATCCGGACGGTTTTCACGGTACTGATTCTCCTCCTGTTTGTTTTTCTCACCACCTTCAACGCCCGCTATCTGCTTCTCATCATTCTAAGTTTGTTCTTCAACATTACAATCGGCTTTATTTTCTACTACATGGCGGGTCTTGAAATACAGATTTATTCGCTTGCGGGAATAACCATATCCCTGAGCCTCGTAATCGACAACACGATCATCATGGCAGACCACTATCTGCGCAACCGCAACAGGAACGTGTTCATTTCCATCCTTGCCGCCACGCTTACCACCGTCGGCGCGCTTGCCATGATATATTTTCTTGACGAAAACATACGGCTGAATCTTCAGGACTTCGCGTCCGTCGTCATGATAAACCTGATTGTATCGCTTGCCGTTTCGCTGTTTTTCATTCCGGCTTCGATCGAGAAAATGAAAATCACGAAAAGACCTCCCGTGCGGCTGAAAATGTTTCGTTCCCGCCTTTCGCCTAAAAAAATCGTCTTGGGCTTCAACCGGTTTTACTTCAAAATGATACGGTTTCTGCTGCGTTTTCGCCCTGTTGCGCTGACTTTGATGGCGCTGGCTTTCGGGCTTCCGGTCAATCTGATACCGGAAAAGATTGACGGCAAGGAAAAATGGGTCGAACGCTACAACAGTTTCATGACGTCGCATACGTTCAAGGAAAAAGTGCGTCCGGTAATAGAAAGCGCGCTCGGAGGCACGCTCCGGCTGTTTGCACAGAAAGTATCCGACGGCGGATATTACAACCGCAGCGACGAGACCGTGCTGGGCATCTACGCCACAATGCCGAACGGAACAACCATACGGCAGATAAACCATCTGATACGGCAAATGGAAAGCTATCTGAGCCGGTTCAAGGAAATAAAGCAGTTTCAGACGAGCATCTCAAGTCCGCTCCGCGCAAGCATACAGGTTTATTTCACCAAAGAAGCCGAATCGAGCGCTTTTCCGTACCAGTTGAAAAGCAATGTCATATCGAAAGCGCTTCAGCTGGGAGGCGGCAGCTGGGGCGTATACGGACTCCAGGATCAGGGTTTCAGCAACGACGTCAGGGACATGGCGGGCAACATGCGGGTAAATCTCTACGGATACAACTACGACGATCTGTACGTTTACGCCGATACGCTTCGCGACCGCCTGTTGACCTATCGCCGGATCAAGGATGTTTTCATAAACTCGCGGTTTTCATCGTACAAGGACGATTACCGTGAATTTGTCTTCAGCCTGAACCGCGAGCGCATGGCTACGGAAGACATCCGCCCATACGAGTTGTATGCTTCCATCAATCCGGTTTTTGCGCGCAATCTCAACTGCGGTTACGTAAACGGCGAAGACAGGATCGAGAATATCAAAATGTCGTCGAAACAGAGCCGCCTGTACGACATCTGGAGTCTTGCCAACATGAGCCGCTCGATGAACGGCAAGTATTACAAGACCGGCGAACTCGCCACAATCGAAATTACGCAGACGCCGAAAACCATCGTGAAGGAGAACCAGCAATACGTGCTGTGCCTCCAGTATGAATACATCGGCTCGTCGCAGCAAGGCTCGAAAAAACTTGAACAGGAACTCGAAGAGTTCAACGCAAACATGCCTCTGGGCTATTCCGCCGAGGGACGCAGCGGCTACAGCTACTGGTTTAACCGCAAAAACGCCAAGCAGTACCTGTTTCTGGGTCTTATCATAATGATTATATTTTTCATGACGTCGATACTTTTCAATTCGCTGAAAAAACCGCTTGCCATAATTTTCGTCATTCCGGTATCCTATATCGGCGTTTTCCTTACTTTCTATCTCTTCAAGCTGAATTTCGACCAGGGCGGATTCGCCTCTTTCGTTCTCCTTTGCGGCATTACCGTCAATGCGAGCATTTATCTGATAAGCGAATATAACCGGATACTGAAGCTGAAACCTGACATGAATCCGATAAAGGCATATATCAAATCGTGGAACATCAAGATTGTGCCGATATTTCTGACAATAATTTCGACGATGCTCGGTTTTATACCGTTCATGGTAGGATTGAGCAGGGAATCGTTCTGGTTTCCGTTCGCTGCCGGCACTATCGGCGGACTGATCATGTCACTCGCCGGAATTTTCTTCTTCCTGCCTCTGTTCGTCATCAAAAGAAAATACTTCAAGACGGTTGAAAATTGACAATTATCCGGCTACCGTTAAACTTTTATAAATCGAAAAAGAATATTAGAATCTTCTTGCATAATTAATTTTTATGGGTTACCTTTGCCGGAGATTTTATATTTTATTAGTAAAATTAGTAAACAGAAGTAGGGATGAAGCACCTTATACTATTCGGAGAGAAGAGTACCGCGGCCGCAGAGGTTGCAGGCGAGAGTCCCGTGAGCTTATTTAGCTGCAATTTAAAGAGTGAGGCACGGCGCAAGATAAACTTGTCGGTCGTTCATAGCAATATAAATGTTAGTTTATTGAAGCCGTGCCTTTTTTTTCTCCGCCATTCGGCATCAGGTTTCCGGTCACAAGACAACATACTATATACAAACAATATTTCAGTAACGATTGATTATGGATTGATTATGGGAAATAAAGACCGGATAGAACGGACACGCGAGACATGCACGGTCTCGCGATAACAGATACGGAAAAAGCACGGGCGGTACATTCCATCTTAATAGTAAAACTTTGCTTAAAGGGTGTAGCCTCGACAATATTGCATGTACGCCGTGCTTTTCTGTTTTTAGCTTGATAACGAAGCACGGCTGCAACATCTTCTTTTAGATATTTTTGTATTTAAGATATTGTTAATATGTGGTTGGGGTGTATATAAAAAAGTTGTAACTCAGGCAGCCGTGCTTTTATCAGAAAACATCGTGTTTCGCCGTTCCCGATTCCTTGCAGGAAAGAACAGACGGAGTTAATTGCTTTTGCTGCACGTCGGGACAGGCGACGAGTAACTTCCGAACGGATTCAGGAAATCCGTGATGCGCTTCATTGTGCATATAATACAAGGGAATTTTCGATATTTTCATAAACCGTATATGTTAATGTATAAGAATAATCTCTTATGACCGTATCACAATAGTTGTGATGTGTTCCCGAAACGTTCGGGACATGATCACAATAGTTGTGATGATTCCACGAAACGTTCGGGACATGATCACAATAGTTGTGACGATTCCACGAAACGTTCGGGACATGATCACAATAGTTGTGAC
>JAITPH010000203.1 GCA_031289515.1 Tannerella sp. | reverse complement strand
GACCCTCGAAATCAAGAATTACGAACGGTTTTGGAGTCTTAGCCGCTATCTTGTAATAGAAGTGGGATGACTAACGGCAGATAAAATACTATTATATTGCTGAAAATCAGGGATATATCTTGGTATTTAAGTATTATTAACTATGTTTTACAACATAATTATGAAACATGTTGTACCTTTGCGGCGTTTTTAAAAGTATAAAATATGGAAATGATTATTGACAAGGAAGGCGTCCGCGAGTTAGCAAGACTTCGCTATCAGGCGGACAAGTACCGTTTGGCGGGAAATGGGTTTATGAGCCAGCAAATCAACGCCCGCATCCGCAGAATACAGGAGAGAATGAAGTTCTAATCTTGCGAAAACGGAGCAATTGTGAGGTCGATGCAAAAAGAAATCGCAAAAAAAGTAGGTGAATCAATTTATTATCGTATCTTTGCGGCTTAATATAATAAAAATGGAGGATTAAGAAATGAATCAATTACTGTTTTTAGGCAACCTCGGCACGCCCGAGATAATTATTGTCGCGGTTATGGTATTACTGCTTTTTGGCGGAAAGAAGATTCCCGAACTGATGAAAGGACTTGGTAAAGGAATCAAGAATTTCAAAGAAGGCGTAAAAGGTATCGAAGACGAGATAAAAATAGATGATACCGCGAACGGTACCAAGTAGCGAATAATATGTCGGCACAACAAGAGGAAATGTCCTTTTGGGACCACCTTGAAGCGTTAAGATGGACTTTGATCCGTTGCGTTGTAGCCCTTGTAGTGTTTGCTATCGGAGGGTTTGCATGTATGCGCTACATTTTCGATGACGTCATACTGGCTCCGTGCCGGGCTGATTTCATTCTGTATCGTATGCTTTGCAAGGTAACGGTCGCTATACCGTTCTTACCGGATTTTTGCGACGACACTTATGTCGTAATTCTGTATAACATAAAGATCGCTACGCCATTTTTCACCCACATGACGACGTCGTTTTGGCTGGCGTTGCTGCTGACTTTTCCGTATCTCATGTTTGAGGTATGGAAATTTATCAGTCCTGCTTTGTACGAAAACGAAAAGAAAAACATCAAATGGGTGTTTCTTTTCGGTACGTTAATGTTTTTCCTGGGTTGCGCGGTAGGCTATTTTCTCGTTTTTCCGATGACTTTGCGATTTCTTGCTACTTATCAGTTGAGCGAACTGATAAGAAATGAATTTTCGTTTGAATCGTACATGGACTATTTCCTGATGCTTATTTTTATAATGGGCATTGTATTCGAGTTGCCTTTGGTATCGTGGCTTTTGTCGAAGTTGGGTCTGCTGAACAGGTCGTTTTTCAGCAAATACCGGCGTTATGCTATTGTAGTATTATTGGTAGCAGCCGCTTTGATAACGCCAAGCAGCGATCCATTCTCTCTCGCATGCGTATTTTTTCCGTTATACGGACTTTACGAACTCAGCGCCTTTTTCGTCAAAAAGCCGCCTGAAGAAGAAGTTGATGAACCGGAATCGGATATCGTCAAATATTAACCCGAAAAATAGGAGGAACATGCCGTCGTTTTTCAAAAACAATAAGACTAGCAGGATTGTCAACATCTCGATTTGGAGTTTCTTTGGCGTAATTTTAATTGTGTCTACCGTCACGTTTATCGCGATAGCGAACGGACATATAGGATACGTGCCGCCAATCGATCAGTTGGAGAATCCGATAGACCGGTACGCATCGCAGGTCTTATCGGAAGACGGTCTTATGCTCGGCAGCTATTCGTACGACATGGATAACCGCATCTTTGCAAAATACAGCGACCTGTCGCCTGCTATTGTTCAGGCGCTGATTGCTACCGAAGACGTGAGATTCGTAAAACATAGCGGCATAGACATAAAAGGGCTTCTGAGGGCTATTATAAAACGCGGTTTTTTCCTGCAAAAGAATGCCGGCGGCGGCAGCACTATTACTCAACAGCTGGCTAAACTGCTGTTCTCGCCGAACGCCGGCAGCGTAGTCGAACGGATACTCCAGAAACCTATCGAATGGGTCATAGCCATAAGGCTCGAAAAATATTATACAAAGGAAGAAATAATCAACATGTATCTCAATAAGTTCGACTTCCTTCACAATGCGGTGGGCATACAGTCCGCTGCGCTTACATATTTCAATGCGACGCCTAAAAATCTTAAAATAGAGGAGGCAGCGCTTTTAATCGGGATGTGCAAGAATCCTTCGTATTACAATCCGGTAAGGTTTGCAGACAGAGCTAAGGGACGACGGAATACGGTATTGGGTCAAATGGGAAAATACGGTTATATCAGCCATGCGGCAAGCGATTCGCTGCGTAACATGCCTCTGGAACTGAATTTTGCGCGCGTCGATTCGAAAGAAGGTCTGGCTCCGTATCTCCGTGAATATCTGCGCGTGCTGCTTATGGCGAAAAAACCTGTCAGGAGCGAATATCCGTCATGGCTTCAACAAAAATTTACCGAAGATTCCATCTCGTGGGAAATGAATCCGCTTTACGGCTGGTGTAATAAAAACCAGAAACCCAACGGTAAAAACTACAATATATATACCGACGGATTGAAGATTCATACTACAATAAACTCTCACATGCAACAGTACGCCGAAGACGCGGTGCGCGAACATATAGGAAAGACATTGCAGCCGACATTTTCCAAAGAGAAGAAAAATAAAAAATATTCGCCTTTCTCGTTTCCTTATTCCATGCCCGATAAAGAAAAGGAGAAGCAGATAAATATGATATTGGACAGGGCGGTAAATCAGTCGCACCGGTATAAGACGATGAAAAGCGCAGGCGCAAGCGAGGAAGAGATTACGCGGGCTTTCAAGACGAAGACCGAGATGTCGGTTTTCAGTTGGGGCGGCGTGATAGATACCTTGATGACGCCTCTCGATTCGATACGTTATTACAAGACTTTCCTCAGAACGGCGTTTATGGCGATGGATGCGCAGACAGGGCATGTCAAATCGTATGTCGGCGGCATAGATTTTGCCAATTTTCAGTATGACATGGTCACAACCGGACGCCGTCAGGTAGGCTCGACGATGAAACCGTTTGTCTATTCGCTGGCAATGAGCGAGGGCTATACGCCTTGCGACAGGATGCTTCATGTTCAACAGCATATAATCGGTGAAAACGGCGAAGTATGGTCGCCTCAAAATTCGCTTAACGCCAATAACGGCCGCATCGGCGAAATGGTGACTATCCAATGGGGATTGCAGAACTCGTCGAACTGGGTGACGGCATATCTGATGAGTCATCTTAATCCTTATGTGCTTGAAAGGCTGTTGCGTTCGTGCGGCTTCAAGGGACAAATCGAGCCGGTCGTGGCAATGTGCCTCGGTACGCCGGATATTTCGGTCTCGGAGATGGTCAGCGCCTATACCGTTTTTACGAATAAGGGGATTCGTACGGAGCCGTTGTACGTGACGCGCATCGAAGACCCATACGGCAATAAGGTTGCTACGTTTACTTCGCAGATGGGCGAGGTCTTGTCCGAAGACGTGACGTATAAAATGCTTAGTATGCTGCAAGGCGTGGTCGACGGCGGCACGGCTTCCAGAATACGTTATTCTTACGGAATAAAAGCAAGCATGGGCGGCAAAACCGGCACTACTCAAAATCAGTCCGACGGATGGTATATCGGCTTTACGCCCAACCTCGTCGCGGGATGTTGGGTTGGCGGCGAAGATCGCTCCATCCATTTCGACACGATGGAAGGGCAGGGCGCAAGGGTGGCGTTGCCTATCTATGCGATGTTCATGAAAAAGGTATATGCCGACAAGAAACTCGGATATACCGAAAGCGAAAAGTTCGACGTACCCGAAGAATATAAGAATCCTTGCGTCTCAAGGATTAATAACGAAGAAGAAGATACCGTTAAAAAGAAGAAAACCGGATTTGATGATTTCTTTAATTAATTGGGAATTTTTTCATCTATTTGTGTACCACGTTATTGCGAGGGTGCTGTTGGTATCCGTCATTGCGAGGAAGTCACTAAACAAGTTTAGCAAAAAGAAAGAATGACGAGAGGTCGTCATGTTGACCGAAGTGCCACATTCCGTCATGTCGACCGAAGTGGAGTAGAGACATCTGTGTGTCGGCTGACAGATGTCTCCACTGTGCTCCTTCGTCCTTCGGTCGACATGGCGGAAGTCATTATAAGGAACGAAGCAATCCGGAAATTATACTGTTTTTAGCTTCAAATTGGTATAAGCGACTTTTTTTCGAATAATATGGAATCTATTATCAAATTTTTGCCGGATAACCTGAAGTGTTTATATCACTCAACAAGTTACCCGGCAAATTTTTAAATGTATGTGTCTGTGCGACAACTTCACCTTACTATCACTTTATAGGTTTTATTGTCGACAGTAACAAAATAAAATCCGCTCCGAACGGTTATTTGGGTAGTTCCCGCATTTACCGCCTGTTTTTTAACAACCTGACCGGTTGTACTGTAAATAGATGCTTGCGCATTGTTTTCAGTACTTACTACAATAGCGCCGGAAGTTCCGTAAACATTTGTACCGGAAGAAGCAATACTTTCATTTGAATTTGGAAATTCGCCTGAATTTGTAGCATAAACATAGCGGGTTTCGCTCTTTTCCCATACTGTCCATTCCTTACCGTCAAGAGATATGTATGTATTTTTTAACCTGCTGTCTTCATTGAAAAAGTAGTCGACTTTTACCCACCTGTCAGGCCATCCCAGTATCATAACACTTGTCCTTTCATTGCGTATAACCGAAAGACCTCCTTCAAAATAAGTGAAGTATGAATCCGCAATGCAATATTCTTTTCCGTCCAACTCCTTATACTCATCCGGACTGTCAAGAGTTTTAAGATACGTTACGCGATTCAATTGATCAAGTTCATACTCATATCCGTTGTAAATATATCCTTTCTCCGTCATTTCAAGAGCGGCATAATCGTACGTATTTATACTGAATATGCTCTCAACGCCTGATATTGACCCTACTTGCTTTACAGTTACCTTTGATACCCTGTTTTCAGAGTCATACTCGTGTTCCGTTTTTTCATACAAATATTCAGGCCCAACACAATTATCTCCACCGATTTTACAAGGAGGATATTCAAATACTGAATAAACCAATTGCTGTTTTTCATTATAATGTCTTATATCAATTCTCGCCAAACCGCTATTTATAAACAAAGTATCCGTCAAACCGTCTTTGCTGCGTTTAATTACCGTATAGCCTGTTATTCTGGGAGAGCCATCATAAAGATTCGCATTCGGATCAAATGGATTCGGACTGTAAGATATATAATACAGAGTATCACCAGAAGATTTTGAGTATGACGGTTTTAGTGCATGAGATGGCCCATTTGGAGTAATACCGTGACTGTATTGCGCAGACACATTGCAATACGCAACAGTGAGGAGTGTTAATAA
>JAITPH010000018.1 GCA_031289515.1 Tannerella sp. | reverse complement strand
CCGGCCAACCGATATATCCGTCAAATCAAATACAACGGACAGGATTATACAAAGAATTTCTTTCAATATTCCGATCTGATGAAAGGCGCGGATATTGTATTCGAGATGACCGACAAGCCAAACAAAGAGCGCGGTGTGAACGTTTCGGATGCGCCGTATTCAATGTCAAATGAAAAAAAATAATATATGATACACCGTATTTTGCCTTTATTGTTTGTTGCCTTGATAACGCAGGCGCAGCCTCCTGTTTACAAGTTGACAACAGACACGCTCGTTACCGTATCGCAACTGCGCGAAAGTTTCGCTAATCCGCCTGCCGAATCGCGGTTGCGGTGTTATTGGTGGTGGCTCAACAGCATGGTCACAAAAGAGTCCATAACTCGCGACCTCACGGAAATGAAAGCCAAAGGATACGGAGGCGCCTCCATTATTGATGCGGGAAGTTCAAATTACGACGTAGCCCATAAAACCGTTCGCGGGCCTGTTTTCCTAAGCGACGAATGGTTGGTGTTATACAAACATGCCGTTCGCGAAGCCGACCGGCTTGGTATCGAGTTGAGCGTTAATGTACAAAGCGGATGGAATCCCGGCGCGCCGTCAATTACGCCCGAAATGGCGCAGAAAAAGTTAGTAAGTTCGGATACATTGTTGCATGGCGGCAAACATATCCGAATAGTTCTCTCGCAACCCGAAACAAAATTGCTCTACAAAGACGTGATGGTTCAGGCAATTCCCGCGCCGCCGTCAGGCTCGCCTGTGAAAAACGACGCCATCAGCAATTGGGCAAAGAAATCATTCAACCAAATGATAGGATGGGGAGGTATCTTTCCGTTACACGAATTGCGCGAAAACTTCGATTTCAAGCCTGAAAAAGCGCATATAATAAATAAAAGCGATATAATAGACCTGACAAATAATTTCGATGGACAAACGCTCGAATGGGATGCACCTAAAGGAGAATGGCTTGTCATACGTTACGGATGGACATGCACAGGCGCGACTGTTTCGACTTCAAGTGATGATTGGACAGGGCTTTCGCTTGATCACCTCAATCCCGATGCCTTTGAATTATTCCGTAAAACGACTATTCAACCGCTTGTTGATGCCGCCAAAGAAGCAGGCGGCAGCGTTAAATATTTGCAAACAGACAGTTGGGAGATGGGAACGGTCAATTGGACAAACCGTTTTCCAGACGAATTTAAGCGTTTTCGCGGTTACGACATTGCGCCTTACATGCCGGTTATGGCAGGCATGATTGTAGAAAGTCCGGAAGCGTCAAACCGTTTCCTGCACGACCTGCGTAAGACCGTAAGCGATTGCGTGTCGGAAAATCACTATCGTCTGTTTGCCGAATATGCGCGAAGCAACGGCATGGACATTCATCCCGAATCCGGCGGCCCGCATTCTGCTCCGGTAGACGCGCTTCACATGCTCGGCATCGGAGCTTTTCCGCAGGGCGAATTTTGGGCGCGCGCCAATACTCATCGCGTCACTGACCCGCAACGTTTAGCCGTGAAGCAAAGCGCCTGCGCAGCCCATACAAACGGCAAACGAATTGTAGCCGCCGAAGGACCCACAAGCATCGGCCCGCAATGGGAACGCTCGCCTAAAGAGTTGAAAGCCAATATTGACCGTGTTTTTTGCAGTGGCGTCAACCGTATCGAATGGCACACATTTACATCTTCTCCAAAGGAATTTGGAACGCCCGGCAACGAATATTTCGCCGGAACGCACTTCAATCCGAACGTTACATGGTGGCAGTACGCAGGCGATTTTATTGCATATCTCAATCGCTGTCAATATCTTCTGCAACAGGGACTTCCGGTTTCGGACGTGCTGTTTTATTATGGCGACGACGTCCCGAATTTCGTGTTTCTCCGTGAAGAATTTCCTGAACTGAAATTCGGCTATGATTGGGATAAATGCGATAAAAGAGTTGTTTTGAATCGTTTATCTGTCGAAAACGGACGTATCATTCTGCCCGACGGCATGAGTTACCGGTTGCTGTATCTTGCTCCGGAGCAATCAATTGACCTTGATGTCTTGAAAAAAATCGAATCGTTAGTACGCCAAGGCATGACTTTGGTAGGCGCGAAGCCTGTTTTTGCAACCGGATTGTCCGGTTTCCCTCGTAACGACGCCGAGTTGCGCGACATAGCCGACCGGATGTGGGGAGACGGCAAACAATCGACTTACGACCGCAAGTATGGCGAGGGAAGGATTCTTTGGGGACAGAATATGACGCAAATTCTTGAAAACATGAATGTTATTCCGGATTTTTCGTTTGCAAGTCCCGACTCGAAAACGGCAATGGATTATATTCATCGTCATACTGCCGACGCGGAAATTTATTTTGTAGTAAATAAGTTTGCGCGGCATGGTATCAACGATTTCGAATATCGCTATCTTACCGACTTGCCCGACCGTTACGAGCAGACGGAGTGCGGTTTTCGCGTAACAGGCAAGATTCCGCACTTATGGAATCCGCAAACCGGCGAGTTGAAGAAGGTTATAACATATCGTGAAGAAAACGGACAGACAGTCCTGCCGCTTCATTTCAATCCGGAAGGTTCTGTTTTTGTAGTATTTACCGAAGGCAAACCGGAAAGACATATCGTAGAGGTAAGAAGTGGAGACCGGATATTGTTTCCGGACAACAAAACCGGCGCCGGCAAAAATCCATTATTCGACTTCACTGTCCACGAAGATAAATTAAATTCCGAAACCTCCGAAGCGGGTATTTACACTCTGAAATGGTCGGATAATAAGACTGCTACGTTGAATTTCAAGAAAAATCCGAAAGTAAAAAACGTGGCGGGAGAATGGAAGATTTATTTTTCGCCGGAATGGGGTGGAACAGGCGCGATTGTAACCGATAAACTGAATTGGTGGAACGATTTGGCGGACGAAGGCAACCAATATTATTCAGGCTCTGCGGTTTATACGACTAATATCGGCTTTACAAAAGAGGAATTGAAAGGCAAAACCATCCGCCTCTCACTTGGCGAATTGCAGGAGATGGCTGTTGTGAAGCTCAATGGACGCCGTTTTCCCCTTTGCTGGACACCTCCTTATGAATTGGACGTGACGAAAGAGATAAAAGAGGGCGATAATCAATTACAAATTGAAATAGTCAATCTCTGGCCTAATCGCCTCATTTATGACGGAAAGCGCCCGGAAAATCAACGTTTGACAAAAACAAACATAGTGAAATTCAACGCCCCAGACGCAGAAAAACTGTACCGAAAATCAGGATTGTTCGGGCCGGTGACTTTCACACTTTATTAAAATTAAGCCAACATATTTGGAATTGCAAGGGTGTTTTACTATCTTTGCGCTTCCAAATATGTTAATATGGCTGGAAAAGATAAAATTAGTAATAATATACTTATCAAAAACAGGCGGGCTTCGTTTGATTATGAGTTCATCGAGACTTATGCCGCCGGAATTATGCTGACAGGCACTGAAATCAAGTCTATCCGGCTTGGCAAGGCAAGTCTGGTCGATACTTACTGTGTTGTCGAGCGGGGCGAGGTTTGGGTTAAAAACATGTATATAGCAGAGTATTTTTACGGTACGTACAATAATCATTCGGCGCGCCGCGACCGCAAACTTCTGCTCAACAAAAAGGAAATCCGGAGCATTGACGGCGCTGCAAAAAACAGCGGTTTTACTGTTATACCGACAAAGATGTTCATCAACGACAAAGGATTGGTGAAGGTCGTGATAGCCGTTGCAAAAGGAAAAAAGGAATACGACAAACGGCAATCGTTGAAAGAACGCGATGATAAAAGAACGATGCAAAGAGCGTTCAGAAAGTGAAATTTTCATAAAAAAGAGTTTTAAAATGGCAAAAAAATCAATCTGTAAACTTCTTTCGGAGCGTATAGTTATACTCGACGGAGCGATGGGATCGTTGATTCAGGGCTACAGTCTTACCGAAAACGATTATCGCGGAAACAAGTTCGCCGACTTCGACGGTCATTTGAAAGGAAACAATGACCTCCTGAATATAACGCAGCCCGATATTATTCGCGAAATACACCGCAGTTACTTCGACGCGGGCGCAGATATCATTACCACAAATACGTTTAACGCCAATTCTATTTCGATGGAAGATTATGGATTACAGGCGTATGCCGCAGAAATGAATATTGCGGCGGGACGGCTTGCCGGAGAATTGGCTCAAAGCTATATGAAAGAACATCCGGACAGGACTGTTTTCGTCGCCGGCTCGGTAGGTCCTACCAATAAGACGGCTTCGATGAGTCCCAACGTGAACGACCCCGCTTTCCGCGCCGTTTCTTATATGGATTTGTATCACGCATATTATGAGCAAGTCGAGGCGTTGATAGAAGGCGGCGTAGATATAATTCTTTTCGAGACGGTATTTGATACGTTGAACGTGAAAGCCGGATTGGATGCCGCAGTTCAGGTAATCCGCAAAAAATCTCCGGACATGCCGATAATGCTGTCGCTGACGTTATCCGGTAAGGGCGGTCGCACTTTTTCGGGTCAGACGCTTAAAGCCTTTCTCGCGTCGGTTCAGCATATTCCCCTGATGAGCATTGGGCTTAACTGCTCGTTTGGCGCTGCCGACATGAAGCCTTTCCTCAAGGAGATTGCAGATGCGGCGCCTTATTTTATCAGCGCTTATCCGAATGCCGGTTTGCCGAATCAGTTTGGAAAGTACGACGAAACGCCAGATACCATGGCTGTCAAGATAAAGGAATATGTAGATGAAGGCTTGGTTAATATTGTCGGAGGATGTTGCGGCACTACGCCTTCGCATATTGCCGAATATCCGGATTTGATTAAAAACGCAAAACCTCATATACCTGTAAAAAAGACAACTACGTTATATCTGTCAGGCTTGGAGGCGCTTGAAGTCAAACCGGAAAACAATTTCGTAAACATAGGAGAGCGCTGCAATGTCGCCGGCTCGCGCAAGTTTTTGAGGCTTGTAAAGGAAAAAAACTACGAAGAAGCGTTGACAATAGCCCGCAAACAGGTCGAAGACGGCGCTCAGGTGATAGACATCAACATGGACGACGGACTGCTTGAAGCCGCCGACGAAATGGAGATATTTCTCAATCTGATAGCTTCGGAGCCTGATATTGCGAAAGCGCCGGTGATGATAGACTCGTCGAAATGGGAAGTAATAGAGCGCGGTCTGATGTGCGCGCAGGGCAAGAGTATCGTCAATTCGATAAGTCTGAAAGAGGGCGAAGACGTGTTTCTCGAACGGGCGGCTCGAATCCGTCAGCTTGGCGCTGCGACGGTCGTAATGGCATTCGACGAGCGCGGACAGGCTGACAGTTTCCAAAGAAAGATAGAAGTGTGCGGGCGCGCTTACCGTCTGCTGACCGAAAAAATTGATTTTCCGCCACAGGACATTATTTTCGACCCTAACGTGTTGGCTATTGCAACCGGCATGATCGAACACAACGGCTACGGACAGGATTTCATTCGTGCCGTCGGGTGGATTAAGCAAAATCTGCCTTATGCAAAGGTGAGCGGCGGCGTGAGCAATCTCTCGTTTTCGTTTCGCGGCAACAATTATGTGCGCGAAGCCATGCACGCAGTTTTTCTTTATCATGCAATCCGCGAAGGCATGGATATGGGTATCGTAAATCCGTCAACGGCGGTCGCTTATGAAGACATAGAGCCGTCGTTGCGCAGCCTGATGGAAGATGTTATTTTAGCTCGTCGCGAGGATGCTGCCGACGAACTGATAACTTATGCCCAGGAGAATATGGAAAAAACGTCCGGCAGGCAGAAAAAAACGCCTGACGCATGGCGGGAACTGCCTTTGGACGAGCGTCTCGAATATGCGTTGATGAAAGGCGCGGGCGATTTCCTTGAAGAAGACTTGCAGCAGGCGTTGCAACAATACGGAAAGGCGGTAGATATAATCGACGGTCCATTGATGCGCGGAATGAATCGCGTAGGCGACCTTTTCGGCGAAGGAAAAATGTTCCTGCCGCAGGTCGTAAAGACAGCCCGCACGATGAAAAAAGCCGTCGCCATCCTACAGCCTGCAATCGAAGCCGAAAAATCGTCGACAGGCTCGTCAAAAGCAGGAAAAATCGTCTTTGCAACCGTCAAGGGCGACGTCCACGACATTGGCAAAAATATCGTTTCCATCGTCCTCTCCTGCAACAACTATGAAGTCGTAGACCTCGGAGTGATGGTGCCGTCGGAAAGAATCATCGAAGCGGTGAAGTCGGAAAATCCCGATTTCCTATGCCTTTCGGGGCTGATTACGCCGTCTCTCGAAGAAATGATACACGTAGCCGACGAGATGCGGAAAGCGGGAATGACGATACCTGTCATGGTTGGCGGGGCGACGACCTCAAAGTTGCATACGGCATTGAAAATAGCCCCACACTACGACTATCCGGTGATTCACGTTGCCGATGCGTCGCAAAACCCCGGTATTGCATCGAATTTGCTTAATCCCGCCACGCGCGAAAAATATATAAGCGAATACAAGCGGGAATACGAAAATTTGCGCAATAAGCACTCGCTTTCCGAATCGGCAAAACCTTTGCTTTCGCTTGCCGAAGCCCGCGCGCGCAAACTCAAAACCGACCGTAAAACATACAAGCCCTTCAAACCGAATCAGTCGGACATTCATACGATAGAAATACCGGTTACGGAGCTTGTCGGGTATATTAACTGGACATTCTTTTTTACGGCATGGCGGATAAGCGGCAGGTACGGCGATTTGCAGGCTTTGCACGATTGCGCCGCGTGCCGGACGGCATGGCTGGACAAACAACCGCAGCCGGATCGCGCCAAAGCCGAAGAAGCGTTGAAGTTGTTTGAAGACGCGCAGACGATTATTCGTCGGTTAGATAAACAGGCAAGCTGTCGGGCGATTTACGGATTTTTTCCCGCTTCCGGCAACGGTGACGATATAAACATCGGCGACGAGACGTTTCCTGTTTTGCGTCAGCAACCGGACGACGGTAAAGGCGTTTGCCTCTCGCTTGCCGACTACGTTGCGCCTGCGCCGGAGGAGGATTATCTCGGCGTTTTTGCGGTGACTGTCGGCAATTGTATGGAACAGCTGCGCGAACAGCACGAAAAGTCGGACGACAGCTACAGTCTCATGCTCATTCAGACCCTATCCGACCGTCTGGCGGAAGCGGCGGCCGAATATCTTCATGCGCGTGTTCGCAGGGAGTTTTGGGGTTATGCGCCGGACGAAAATTTATCGGTGGAAGACATGTTCAAGTCCAAATATCAGGGCATTCGACCGGCGGTAGGGTATCCTTCGCTGCCCGATCAGGAATTGATTTTCAAGATAGACCGTTTGCTGGGGCTTGAAAGGATAGGGATCAGTCTGACCGAAAACGGCGCAATGTCGCCCACATCGTCGGTTGCGGGATTGTATTTTGCGCATCCGGCATCGTCTTATTTCATGATTGGAAAGATTACGGATGAGCAATTGCAGGATTATGCCCTGCGTCGCGGCAAGTCTGCCGACGAATTGAGGCGTTTTCTGGTTAAGAATTTAAAATAATATGAGTATTACAATACTGGGAATAGAATCATCGTGCGACGACACTTCGGGCGCTGTGATACGCGACGGAGTTTTGTTGTCGAACATCATCGCCGGTCAGGCTGTTCACGAGGCTTACGGCGGCGTAGTGCCGGAACTTGCTTCGAGGGCGCATCAGCAGAATATTGTGCCTGTCGTTTCGGAGGCTGTCAGGCAGGCTCGCATCAGTCCGTCGGAGCTGTCGGCGATTGCTTTTACGCGCGGACCCGGACTGCTCGGCTCGCTGCTTGTGGGAACGTCTTTTGCGAAAGGGCTTGCCGTCTCGCTGAATGTTCCGATGATAGAGGTAAATCACCTTCAGGCGCATGTTCTGGCGCATTTCATCAAACGCAGCGACGACGACGCCGTGCATCCGTCGTTTCCTTTCCTTTGCCTGCTCGTTTCGGGAGGAAATTCGCAAATTATCAAGGTTAATGCCTATAATAACATGGAAGTTGTCGGTCAGACTATCGACGACGCGGCGGGCGAGGCTTTCGACAAATGCGCCAAAGTGATGGGTCTGGGCTATCCGGGCGGACCCTTGGTAAACCGCCTTGCCGACGTGGGCAACCCGAATGCCTTTGCCTTCAGCAAACCCAATATTGCGGGTTATGATTACAGTTTCAGCGGCTTGAAGACGTCTTTTCTGTATACTTTGCGCGACGCATTGCGGGACAATCCGGATTTCATCGAGCAGCGAAAGGCGGATTTGTGCGCTTCGCTCCAGAAAACGGTGATAGATATTCTTATGAACAAGTTGCAACGCGCAGCCGCCGATTTGAAAATAAACGAAGTAGCCATAGCAGGCGGAGTATCGGCAAATTCGGGTCTGCGCAATGCATTCGGCGAATATGCCGTCCGTTACGGCTGGAAGATACATTTACCGCCAAACGTTTTCACAACCGACAATGCCGCAATGGTAGCCATCACAGGCTATTACAAGTACCTCGACAAAGACTTCTGCCCAATGGACGCCGTCCCTTATGCGCGGGTTGATATGAAACTGTAGCCGGTTTGTTCGACATTCTTTTTTCTAAAAAAGCCCTTGCCGGTTAAATGAAATATCCATATCTTTGCAAAATTAATCACCCCTCTCCGGAGGGATTAAAAACAGGAGGATAAAAAATGAACGGATGGCTTATATTTTTATGTACGGTTATTGGAATAGCTGCTTCA
>JAITPH010000282.1 GCA_031289515.1 Tannerella sp. | reverse complement strand
ACGGAATTACATGACAGGGACTATGAGAAGATGTTTCGCCTCTTCGTGAACGGCAATCGCGAAAAGGTTATACGTTTTGTGTCCCTGTTCGTCGACGACCGCCTGTCGTGCGAGGAGCTGGCGACGGACGTGTTTGTGAGTATCTGGCAGAAGCGGGAATCGCTGTCGGATATTGAAAATATTGACAATTATCTGTTTACGGTAGCCCGCAACAAGGCGCTCAATTATCTCCGCGACGAAAAAAACATGGAAGCGCTTGATATTGACGGTTTAAACATGGACGCATTCCATTTTACCGAAACCACCCCCGAATCGGTTTACATCTCGCAGGAGACCGTCGACGAACTGAATAAAGCCATCAACGAACTGCCCAACCGCACAAAGTTAGCCTTCATGCTTGTCCGCGAGCAGAAGAAAAGTTACCGGGAAGTCGCTGCGATGCTCGGCACATCCGTAAAAACGGTCGAAAAGCAGGTAGCAAGCGCAGTCGGGAAACTGCGGGCGAAGCTCGGCGGTATTTGACGATTCGGGGATTTGAAAAAAAAATCTTCTCCCGATGGGGGATTTCCCGAAATCCCGTGTCTTTAGTATTGAAAGCATAATTACAGAAAAAATATGGATACGGATTTTTCATTGTTGGCGTCGAAGACGCTGTCGGGAGAGGCGACCGCCGAAGAGCGGCAGGCTCTCCGGAACATGTTGCAGGAAAGCAACCGCAGCGCTCTGTTGTACAACGAAATCAAAGAGTACTGGAATGCAGAAGTTGCAGCAGACGAAAATCTGTCGGCGGTGGTTGACATGAAAATCCGCGCACGTATCGGGCAGAGCGCAAAACGGCAGAGCGCGAAACGCAAATCCGCTCGACGCAACCTTCTTCCTTTCTGGCGCGCGGCGGCAATCCTGCTGCTGGCCGTCAGCTGCGGAATAGGATATTATTACAGTACGCACACGCACAATACATATATATATGCAACGCAGGCTTCGGTCGCCGATTACGTACTTGAAGACGGCTCGAAAGTCAAGTTGAACAAAAACAGTTCCATCACGTTCACGGACGGTTTCGGACAAAAAGACCGCGCCGTTGAACTGACAGGCGAGGCATATTTCGATGTCGCAAAAAACAGGGACAAACGATTCACCGTCAGAACACAAAACACGGAAATACAAGTATTCGGCACGCAGTTCAACGTCCTTTCCGACGAAGCTGACGGACGGATAACGGTAGCTCTGACGCAAGGCGCGGTGCGCTTCAAAGCCGAGGGATGCGACGTCATGATGAAACCCGAAGAGGAAGTAGTTTACGACGTGGCATCGTACCGGTTCAGCAAGCAGACGATCGACTTGCAGTTTAATACGGCATGGACGAAAGGTCGCTATCTCTATTCCGACATCACTTTCGGCGAGTTTGTCCGCAAACTTGAGCACATCTGCAATGTCGGCATAGAAATTGAAGACAGGCAGATTGCAGAGTGCAATATTACGGCTTCGTTCCTGATAGATCAGCCCGTTGGCGAAATCCTGTCGGCGCTCAAGGACGAACTGAAGTTCAAATACAGGCAAACAGAAGATAACCGGATAGTTATCACAAAACTGAAATAAAAAAAGGAAGAAAGCCCGACACTTATTGGGGAATAGGAGACGGACTATCTTCCGGAGAATTGTTAAAAAAGAAAGAGCCTGACAGACAAGGCAATTGACGCCGGACTCTTTCACATTGTTAAATCCTACAGAGGAAGTTTATTCTATTTGTAGTAGGGGCTTCCTTCTGTAAAAAACGTTACAAAATTATTAAAAAGATGAGAGAAAAACAAATGAAAGACCAAAAAAGACAGAAAATTTATTTATTCTGCTTGGTAATGGCGTTTGGCGGCTTCTTACAACCCGCCGAACTGAGTGCGCAAAACGAAGTGAAAAAGAACATTTCGTTGGCGAATGTTACTGTAAACGAACTGGTGGAAAAATTAGGCCATGAATTTCCCTATTCGTTTTTTGTTACCGACCCGGAAGTAGCGAAAACGCGTGTTTCGGTAAATGTAAACAATGCTACGGCAGAACAGGTTTTAACGAATGCTTTTGCAGGAAAAGAACTGTTCTTTACAAAGAAAGACAAAAGTTTCACGATCGCAGCCAAAACCGCATCAAACAGTGTGCAACCTGCAAACAAAAAGAGAATTACAGGCGCCGTGCTGGATGATACCGGCGAACCGGTCATCGGCGCGAGCGTGGTAGAAAAAGGATCGCCGACGAACGGAACGGCGACGGATGTGGACGGAAAATTTACCCTGACTGTTGAAAATGTAGGGGGGGGGGTAAAATGCTGTTAATCAGCCATATCGGATATATCGCTCAGGAAATAGCAGTAGGGAATCAAACCAATCTGCAAATCACGCTTGCTGAAGACAGCCAAGCGTTGGACGAAGTGGTGGTAATCGGCTACGGTACAATCAAAAAGAAAGACCTGACCGGAGCCGTAGCGCAGGTGAAAGCCGAACAATATCAAACCCGGCAGAGCGTCAATGTGCTGGATTACCTCAATGGCGCTGTGGCTGGGTTCAATACTGGTAGCGGCACATCGGCTTCCGGCTCTTCGGGAATGGAAATCAGAGGCCAGGCGTCCATTTCGGCCAATAATACGCCCTTAATCGTATTGGACGGGGTAATTTACAACGGTTCTATAAACGACGTCAATCCGTTGGATATTGAAACCATCGACGTGTTGAAGGATGCCAGTTCTGCCGCAGTATATGGCGCACGCTCGGCGGCAGGGGTAGTCATTATCAACACCAAACGCGGAAAAGGCGAAAAACCGACCGTCGATTTTTCCATGCAACTTGGGATGACGGATTTCACCAAGGAAATCAAACCAATGGGCATAGATGATTTTATGAAATACCGGAAAGATTTTCAAATACGCACCAATCCCGGTAAGCAAACAGGGTATTATGAACATCCGGATCATTTGCCTTCCGGCGTTGACCTGAGTGCGTGGCAAAATTACGATGCCGCCCATTCGTCCGATCCCTTGGAAACATGGATGAGCCGCTTGAATCTGAGATCCATCGAACAGGAGAACTATCGCAACGGGATGTATTATGACTGGTACGACAACTCTACCCGGACCGGGCTGAGGCAGAACTATGATGTAAGCCTTTCGGGAGGGACTGCCCGAATGAAATATTACTGGTCGCTGGGATATACCGACAATATGGGAAAGGTCAAAGGCGACGCCTTCAAAACTATCCGCTCGCGTATCAATGCGGATGCGAAAGTGACCGACTTCCTGAATGTAGGCGTCAATGCTCAATTCGCTAACAGAGATGAAGGCTATACCCAGGTGAATTTATCCAATGTAGTACAGGTCAGCCCTTTGGGTATGCCATATAACGACGACGGCTCGATTCGATGGTATCCGAACGACGATTCTGGCATCGGAAATCCGTTTTCAGCATACGACTACCGCGACTATTTCAATCTCAACCAGCAACTGTTCACCAACCTGTACGCCGACGTGAAACTGCCGTTTGGCTTTAGTTATCGGGTGACATACGTTAATCGCTTCAGTTGGAATAAAAACTATTATTTCGACCCCATTGACATCCCCTCCGGAAGCGTTGCCAACGGCATCGGTGAACGAATCAACACCTCTGCCTACGAATGGCAGATAGACAATATCGTTTCCTGGAAGAAAACATTCGGCATACACGACTTCTATGCTACCTTCCTCTACAACGCCGAAAAAAGGCAGGCTTGGAAAGATACGGGACACAGCGAGGACTTTTCGCCCAACGGATTATTGGGCTATCACCAGTTGCAGTCCGGAATATCACAAACACTGTCGAACACGGACGAGTATTCTACCGGAACAGCTATCATGGGACGGCTTAACTACACGTTGCTGGATCGCTACCTGCTTACGTTGTCGGCTCGCCGCGACGGATATTCAGCCTTCGGACAAAACCATCCTTATGCGTTGTTTCCGTCGGGAGCATTGGCGTGGAATATATACAAGGAATCGTTTATGAAATCGGCAGACTGGTTAGACAACCTGAAAATACGCATTTCCTACGGTGTGAACGGCAATCGCGACATCGGAATTTACGAAGCCCTGGCAAAACTCGGCACAACGAAATACCTGACGGACGGCAACCTCATATCGGGTGTTTACAGCAATACCATGGCCAACAGCGATCTGAAATGGGAAAAGACCGCCGCGTTTAATATTGGACTTGACTTTGCCGTTTGCGACAACCGCCTGTCCGGAACGCTCGACTATTACGATATGAGTACAACCGATTTGCTGCTCTCCCGCAGCCTGCCTGCCATTATCGGTTACCAGTCGGTGATGTCTAATATGGGCGAATTGTTGAACAAAGGCTTCGAGACAACGTTGAACGCCAACGCAGTCAACAACGAGCATTTCAGTTGGAACTCGACCATGACCTTCTCGATGAACCGGAATAAAATCAAACATCTCTATGGCGAAATGATTGACGTGCTGGATGAAAACGGGAATGTAATCGGTCAAAAGGAAGCCGATGACATTGACAACCGGCGGTTCATCGGCCAGGCGCTCGACCGGATATGGGATTATGAATTTATGGGTATTTACCAATTGGGCGAAGAAGATGCCGCCCTGCCCTTCGGCAAAGCGCCCGGAGACGTAAAACTCTACGACGCTGACGGTAACGGCGTTTCCACACAGGAAGATAAAACATTCCAGGGTTACACCAAGCCGCGATACCGGCTGGGATGGCGAAACGATTTCATGGTGTTCAAAAACTTTCAGGTCTCGTTTTTCCTGCGTGCCGATTTGGGGCATCACAGTACAAATGCCTTGCTGGTGAATACCGATCACATGGGCGACCGGCGAAATAATTACGACATACCCTATTGGACGTCTGAAAATCCGACTAATAGCTATACACGTCAGAATACCGTCAACACGCCCGTATTTGCCATTTACGAATCGCGCAGTTTTGTTCGTTTGCAGGATTTGTCGGTTTCCTACGATCTGCCACAGGCTCTTTCTACGAAATTAAGCCTGAACAGGTGTCGGATATATGTCAGTTCGCGTAATTTACTGACCCTTACCAAATGGTCGGGATGGGACCCCGAATCGGGCAATACGCCTATGCCGAGAATTTTTACTTTTGGAATCAATCTATCACTTTAAATAATGGAGGATATAACTATGAAAAGAATACAAAGATATATTGTTTTTATTTGCCTGACAACGATAATGGCTTGTGGAGATG
>JAITPH010000281.1 GCA_031289515.1 Tannerella sp. | reverse complement strand
TCCGATTGCGGTAGCCAACAAACTCATAAAACAGGCTTTCAGCATGCTGAAGAACAATTTGAAATATGAGGATGACTTCCATGCTAAAAAATATTTGACACATTAACAATTTTTATATGTAAAATATTTGGATATGAACACAGTTCTTTGCGAGAAAATTACTAAACGAGTTTAGCAAAAAGGAAAAATGACGAAAGGGGGTGTCATGTCGACCGGAGCACAGCGTAGTGGAGACATCTAAAAAAAAAGCTCCCTGCCATAATGTATGACAGAAGGAAGTTTTCAATTGATTACTGTACCGACAATAATCGCTAACGGGCAATATTTTTTCTCCAAAACGTTTTGCAGTCCGGAAATTTGTTGTACCTTTGCGCCCAACATGCCTCCCCCGCTTCCCGTAAGAACAGCGCACTGAGGGGAGGCAATTTGTTTTTATATCATGGCACAAATCCCCTACTCCAAGCCCTTTCTCACGTATCCGGTACAGTTATCGCTGCTCAGGCAGCGCGGCATGAAATTTGACGACGAAGGAAAAGCGTTACATCTGCTCAAGCGCATCGGCTATTACCGTCTCAGCACATATTGGCGTCCGCTGTTGGCAGACAGGCAAACTCTTGCGTTCAAACCCAATGCGGATTTTGAAACGGCGTTTGCTCTTTATAAATTTGATCGCGAACTTCGCCAACTCATTCTGTCCGAACTGGAAAAAATTGAAGTGGCCGTCCGTGTGCAAATGGCGTATTCGCTTTCCACGGCTCACGGCCCGTTTTGGATGGACAATGAGGCGCTGTTTTCAGACCCGGAAATGTATCGCGCCACACTTGCCAAAATAAACACTGAATTGCAGCGATGCGACGAGGAATTTGTTCTTTCGTTCAAAGCCCGATACGCCAATCCGCTGCCGCCGTCGTTCATCACGCTTGAGATAGCCTCGTTCGGCGCACTTTCGCGGCTGTACGATATTCTGAAAGTTGGGCCTGTCAGACGGGAAATCGCCGAATCTTTCGGATTGGCGGATAAAACCTTTGCCTCGTGGCTGCACGGCTTTGTTTACCTCCGCAACGTGTGTGCACATCATGCCCGCCTTTGGAACAAGCCGATGCAAATACAACCTCTCTTTCCGCGCCACATACACCACACGTGGCTCACGGACAAGACTGTCGGCAACAACCGCGTTCATTACGTGCTCTCCATGATTGTCTATTTCCTGAACACCGTTAACCCCAAACACACCTTCAGACAATGGCTGAACGCACTGTTCGCAAAATATCCGAATGTAGACAGGCGGGCAATGGGTTTCCCCGCAGGCTGGCAGGACGAGCCGCTTTGGGCAGAATCCTGAAAGGCTCTGCCGATTGCCTGTTGCCGACGGCGTAGTAATATAATGACATCCGTCATGTCCACTACGCTTCGCTCCTACCAATGGCGGATACCAACAGCATCCTCGCAATGACGGCAAGCGTAGCCGTTTCGCTTCGTCATTCTTCCTTTTTGCTAAACTTGGTTTAGTAACTTTCTCGCAATGATGAATTTGCAAACGCCAGGTTATGAAGCTATCAGTGACATATAGGGCGGAAACGGTAAAAAAAGCGAGAATGATTGGGGAATAAAAAAAACAGGGGTGAAGAATGGGACTCGAACCCACGACCCTCGGAACCACAATCCGATGCTCTAACCACCTGAGCTATCCTCACCATGTATGAAATGCTTTGAAAAGCGCCGCAAAGATAGTGTTTTTTTTTATCTCGCAAATATTTTGCTCGAAAAATTATTTATAAATTTCCTTTTTTGCGGCAAGAAGCGTGTTTCGCATCAGTGATACTATCGTCATTGGCCCGACGCCGCCCGGCACAGGCGTGATATAACTGCATTTCGGCGCTACCTCGCTGAACGCCACGTCGCCTGTAAGCCTGTAGCCGCTTTTGGTCACGCTGCTCGGCAGTCGGGTCGTCCCGACGTCGATGACGACAGCGCCTTCTTTCACCATGTCGGCTTTCAGAAATTCCGGCGACCCGAGCGCGGCAATTATAATATCGGCGTTGCAACATATATCCTTGAGATTGGCAGAGCGACTGTGGCAAACCGTCACTGTGCAATCGCCCGGATAAGTCTTTTGCAGGAGCAGCATGGCGACAGGTTTGCCCACGATATTGCTGCGTCCGATTATGATGCAATGTTTCCCTTTAGTCTCTATTTCATAACGTTTCAAGAGTTCGGCAATACCTGCGGGGGTAGCGGATTTGAAGCAGGGCAAACCGAGCGAAAGCCGTCCCACGTTGATAGGATGGAAGCCGTCGACATCCTTGCGGTAATCTATGGCTTCTATGATTTTCTGCGAAGAGATGTGCGCGGGTAACGGAAGCTGTACGATGAAGCCGTCAACGTCGTCGTCGCGGTTGAGTTCGGCGACTTTTTGCAGCAATTCTTCCTCCGTAACATCGTCTTCATATCGTATGAGACTTGATTTGAAGCCGAGTTCCTCGCATGTGCGCACTTTATTTGCCACATACGTTTCGCTTCCGCCGTCGTGTCCTACAAGCACAGCCGCGAGGTGAGGCGTCTTGCCGCCGTTTTTTTTGATTTGCGCCACTTCGTCGGCAATCTCTTTCTTAATCTGCGCTGCAACGGCTTTTCCGTCGATAATATTACATGACTGTTCTTCCATACTTATCTTTTAAACATTGGCATTTTGTTTCCTTTTGACGTCGTAATCAGACGCATCATCTTGCGCGTGTCGTCGAACTGTTTCACGAGTTTGTTCACGTCCTGCACGGTCGTACCGCTGCCTTTGGCTATGCGCTGGCGGCGCGAGCCGTTGAGTAGGGCGGGATCGCCGCGTTCTTTCGGCGTCATGGAATGAATTATCGCTTCAATATTTTTGAAAGCGTTTTCATCGACGTCGATATTCTTCAGCATTTTACCTATTCCCGGTATCATGGATGCAAGTTCCTTGAAGTTTCCCATCTTCTTTATCTGCTGGATTTGTCCCATGAAATCATTGAAATCGAATTGATTTTTGGCAAGGCGTCGCTGAATGCGTCTCGCTTCGTCTTCGTCGTATTGTTCCTGTGCGCGTTCGACGAGCGAGACGATGTCGCCCATTCCGAGAATGCGGTCAGCCATACGTTCGGGATGGAAGACGTCGATAGCGTCCATTTTCTCGCCTGTTCCGACGAACTTGATGGGTTTGTCGACAACCGTCCGGATAGACAAAGCAGCTCCGCCGCGCGTATCGCCGTCCAATTTCGTCAGTACAACGCCGTCGAAATCAAGGCGATCGTTAAATTCCTTGGCAGTATTGACGGCGTCCTGTCCGGTCATCGAATCTACGACAAAAAGTATTTCTTCGGGATTAACGGCGTCTTTGATAGCCTTTATCTCGCGCATCATCTGTTCGTCGATAGCCAGACGTCCGGCGGTATCTATTATGACAAGATCTTTTCCGGTCCTTTTCGCCTCTGCGATAGCATGTTTCGATATTTCGACAGGGTTTTTACTGTCTTCTTCGGAGTATACCGGTATTCCAATCTGTTCGCCGAGTATGCGCAACTGTTCGATGGCGGCGGGACGATAAACGTCGCACGCGGCAAGCAGCGGATTCTTTCCCCTTTTGCTTTTGAGCATGCTGGCAAGTTTGCCCGAAAAAGTCGTCTTGCCGGAGCCTTGAAGTCCCGACATCAGGATCACGGACGGAGAGCCTTTGATATTGATGTCGACGGTCGAGCCGCCCATCAGAGCAGCAAGTTCGTCGTGTACGATTTTGACCATCAACTGGCTTGGTTTGACCGATGTAAGGACGTTTTGCCCCATCGCTTTTTCCTTGACGGTATCGGTAAATTTCTTCGCTACCTTATAGTTCACATCGGCGTCCAACAGAGCGCGGCGCACATCTTTGAGTGTTTCCGCCACGTTTATCTCCGTAATTCTGCCTTCTCCTCTTAGCAACTTGAATGAGCGTTCAAGTCTGTCGCTTAAATTTTCAAACATATTATATCTTTGATTTTGGTGCAAAGGTAACTGTTTTTTGCTATATGACCAAAAAAAACTTGGATATTCAATGACGGCTTGCCTTTCGGAATATTTTTAAACCATAATAATATAGTACATGCGCGTACCATACATTAAAAACCAATCAAATAAATCGCATAATCCGATCATCATTTTTGTCGAAATAAGTGACGAAAAGGGCAGACTGTCATGTCAAGAGCGCAGCGGAAGACCGTCATGTCGACTGAAGCGTAGCGGAATGGAGACATCTGTCATCCAATACAGCTAACTTTATGCCCTAAAAGGACAGTCGGCTTTATGCCCAAACAGATGTCTCCGCTCCGGTCGACATGACGGAACAGGATAGAACGTCATTATAAGAAATTTGCCAACCCCGTTTAGTATCTTTTTAACAATGACGGAGCATAAATCCTTAAATTGATTGCATTGAACCGGAGCCTTCGCTAAACGGAGAGGCTTTTTCGGCAATTCCCGCATATTTTCTTTGGAAATGTTAGCTTTGTTATGAAATTATTAATGAAATTTCATATCTTTGCACGCTTAAAATGCAGGTACAATGAAAAAGAGAGTTGTTATTACCGGAATGGGACTTTATTCCTGTCTCGGAAGAGGTCTGGATCAAGTGCGGGAAGCCTTGTATGACGGAGTGTCGGGTATCATTTACGACGCGCCGCGCAAGGCGATGGGCTTTCGTTCAGCCTTGACCGGGCATGTTGAAGTCCCGGACTTGAAGGGATGTCTTAGCCGCAATCAGCGTGTTTTCATGGCCGAGCAGGTGAAATACGCCTATCTTGCGACAGCCGACGCGCTTGCCGCTGCAAGGCTTGAGCCGGATATTGTCGAAGCGCGCGAGGTCGGTCTCATTTACGGCAACGACAGCAGCGCCGACGCCGTGATAAGGTGCATAGACATCATGCGCGCAAAGAACGACACTACGCTTATCGGCTCCGGCGCTATCTTCCAGTCGATGAATTCGACGGTGACGATGAATCTTTCATGCCTCTTCAAACTCAGGGGAATGAACATGACCGTGTCGGCGGCTTGCGCGAGCGGCTCCCATTCCATCGGAATAGGCGCTTTGCTGATACGAAACGGACTGCAGGACATCGTCGTGTGCGGCGGAGCGCAGGAAGTCAATCCCAATTCGATATGCAGCTTCGACGGAATAAGCGCTTTTTCCGTCCGCGAAGACGAGCCGTGGAAAGCCTCGCGTCCGTTCGACCGCGACCGTGACGGACTGGTACCGAGCGGCGGCGCGGCAACGGTAATCATCGAAGACTACGATTCGGCCGTCAGGCGCGGCGCTCCCATCATTGCCGAAGTGTCGGGATACGGCTTTTCGGCTAACGGCGACCATATTTCCGTGCCCAACGTCGACGGCCCGACCCGCTCGCTTCAAATGGCAATCCGCGAAGCCGGCATAGATATCCGCGAGATAGGATACGTCAATGCTCATGCGACTTCCACGCCGGTCGGCGACCGCAACGAAGCGCTTGCGATAAATTCCGTCTTCGGCAGTCACAAACCCGAAGTGACCTCGACCAAATCGCAGACCGGTCACGAGATGTGGATGGCCGGCGCAAGCGAAGTCATTTATTCCGTCCTGATGATGAAAAACGATTTCATAGCCGCCAATTTGAATTTCGAGAATCCCGACGAGGCGTCCGCGAATTTGAATATACCGGCAAAAAGAATCGACAAGCATTTTGATACGTTTCTGTCAAATTCATTCGGATTTGGAGGAACCAATTCCACGCTGATAATAAAAAACCTGTAACAGATGGATATTTAAACACAATAATAACTGTATAGATGGATAAACAAGAATTGATTTCCAAGATAAACAAAGTTCTGGCGGACGAATTTGAGGTCGACGTCGACGCTATCACTCCCGACGGCGACATAAAGAAGACGCTTCTGCTCGACAGCCTGAGCCTCGTTGACCTTGTAGCGTTGATAGAACAGGATTTCGGAGTAGGCATTAAAAGTGCGGAGATAATAAATATACAAACGTTTAGCGCCCTGTATGACTACGTCGCAAGCCGTGTAAAAGAATAATGAACGGAATAAAAGAAGACATAAGGGACTTGATTCCCCAGCGCGCGCCCATGATAATGATAGACGCATTTTACGGAGCGACGGAATCGGATGCCGATACCGGTCTTACCGTGTCGGGCGACAACCTGTTTTGCGACGGCGGACGTTTTACCGAGCCGGGTCTCATCGAGCACATCGCGCAATCGGCTTCTGCTTTTGCCGGATATAACGCCAGGGCAAAAAACGAGCCGGCGCCGCTGGGAATGATAGGCGAAGTGAAGAAGTTCCGCATCAACTTCCTGCCTGCCGTCGGCGACGAGCTTCGAACGCACATCCATATATTATCCGAGATACTCGGCGTGTCGCTGCTTGCCGCCGAGACGATAGTAAACGGCGAGATAGCCGCCCGATGCAACATGAAAATATTCATCAAACCGGCATGATTCTTCAAAACGATTATTTCAGGATAGACAGCTGCGCGGAGGCTGACGGCGAATCGCTGCTGCGGGTGACCTTGTTGCCGGATTTTTGCGCCTACGAGGGACATTTTCCGGGTAATCCCGTTTCGCCCGGCGTTTGTAATATTCAAATGATAAGGGAATGTGCGGAAATACTGACCGGCAAGCGGCTGTTTCTCGGCTACATTGCGCAATGCAGGATGTCTGCCGTCATTACTCCGCTGACAACGCCGCAACTGTTAATCCGTATACGTATTTCCGAAACGGACGGCGTTTACGGCGTTCACGCGACGATTAGCGACGAAAAACACTCCGTTCATCGCAATGACGGGAGCGAAAATACCAAATATCTCGAATTTAAAGGCGAACTGACGCCTGCAGGAACGACCGATGGAGAAATATGACGCAGTAATAATCGGGAGCGGGCTGGGCGGGCTTCAGTGCGGATATATCCTTGCCAAACACGGTATGAACGTATGCGTGATAGAAAAGCACTCGCAGCCGGGCGGTTGCATGCAGTCGTTCCGTCGCGGCAAACACGTCTTCGACACAGGCTTCCACTACGTCGGCGGCCTGGACCGGGGACAGCCTCTGCACCGGCTTTTTGACTATTTCGGTTTGCTTGACTTGCCCTGGCAACGGATGGACGAAAACGGTTTCGACGAAGTTGTCATCAACGACCGTTCATATATGTTTGCCGGCGGTTACGAGCGATTTGCCGAAACGCTTGCCGAAAAGTTTCCGCATCAACGCAAAAACCTGATACGGTACGCCGGTTTCCTGCGCGACATTTCCGGCAATATCTTCGACAGCCTTTTGAAAAACGACAAAAACGTCGATTTCTACGGCACGTCGCTTTTCGGGAAATCGGCTTACGACTATCTTGCCGCGACCGTCGACGACCCGCTCCTTCGCAACGTCCTTTCGGGGACGTCGCTAAAGATGGAGCTTAACCCGAAAACATTTCCCCTGTATATTTTTGCACAGATCAACAGCTCGTTCATTCAGAGCGCGTGGCGACTGAAGGGCGGCGGCTCGCAGATAGTCGAATCGCTTGTCAAAAGCATCCGCAGCATGGGCGGAACAGTGCGCCTCAATGCCGAAGCGACGCGCCTAAACGAAGTGAACGGCAGGATAGAAACGGTAGAAATAAATAACGGAGAGGAACTGATTCAAGCCGGATATTTCATAGCGAATATTCATCCTTCGCTCGCTGTTTCAATGATCGACGAAAGCCGCCGCATCAGGAAAATATACCGCAAAAGGATGAACAATCTGGCGAACACATACGGAATGTTTACCGCAAACGTAGCCCTGAAAAAAAATATTGTGCCTTACCTGAACCGTAACATATATGTTTTCAATACCGACGATTTATGGAAATATGCCGACTATAAGCCGGAAAACGTCAATTCGTGCGCGATGGTCTCGTTTCACGTGCCCGACGACAGCTCCGGCTACACGACAAACATAGATATTTTGACGCCCATGTATTGGGACGAAGTCAGGCAATGGGACGGAACGCCGGTCGGACGCCGCGGCGACGATTACGTTTCGTACAAGAAAAACAAGACGGAAGCCTGTCTGAACCTTGTTTCCAAACATGTTCCGGGATTAAGGGACACGGACAGCGCGATAGAAAACATTTATACAAGCACTTCGCTGTCGTATCGCGATTATACCGGAACGCCCTGCGGCTCGGCTTTCGGCGTGCGCAAGAACTGCGACCGGCTGCTGACGACGCTGCTTTCGCCCCGAACGCCGGAGCCTAACATGTTTTTGACCGGTCAGAATCTCAATCTGCATGGCGTTCTGGGCGTTTCAATGACATCTTTCTTTACATGCTCCGAAATTATAGGCTCGGATTTGGCTGTTAAGGGACTGTTTTGACTTTTTATTTTGGTTTTATTACCGATTTGCATTACTTTTGTACCGGTATTTCAATATTAAATTTATGAACATATTAGAATTAAGCGAACAGGAAATAATACGTCGCAACAGCCTCGAACAGTTGCGCAACATGGGTATCGACCCCTATCCGGCGGCCGAATATCCGGTAGACGCCTTCTCGAAGGAGATAAGAGAAAACTTCAGGGACGAGGGCGAGAAACGGTACGTCACCGTTGCAGGCAGGATAATGAGCCGCCGCATAATGGGCAAGGCTTCGTTTGTGGAGTTGCAGGATTCCGCCGGCCGTATTCAGGTCTACATCACGCGCGACTACATCTGTCCTTCCGAGAACAATCTCGATCTGTATAATGTAGTATTCAAGAAACTGCTTGATATAGGCGATTTCATCGGTATCAGGGGCTATGTCTTCCGCACGCAGATGGGCGAGATTTCGATTCATGCCGAAGAACTTGCGGTATTGTCGAAGTCGCTGCGTCCGTTGCCGATTGTCAAGGAAAAGGACGGCGTCGTATACGACGGTTTCACCGACCCGGAGCAGCGCTATCGCCAGAGATATGTAGACCTTGTCGTAAACAGCGACGTGAAAGAGATTTTTCTCAAACGCAACAGAGTCTTTTCGTCTATGCGCGATTACTTCGATTCGAAAGGCTACATCGAGGTCGAGACGCCTGTTTTGCAGTCTATCCCCGGAGGCGCTGCCGCACGTCCGTTCGTCACGCATCATAATGCTTTGGATATACCGCTTTATCTGCGTATTGCAGACGAACTTTATCTGAAACGCCTAATTGTAGGAGGCTTTGAAGGCGTTTACGAAATCTCCAAAAACTTCCGTAACGAAGGCATGGACCGCACGCACAATCCGGAGTTTACATGTATGGAAATATATGTGGCATACAAGGACTATAACTGGATGATGACGTTTACCGAAAAGATGCTTGAGAAGGTATGCCGCGAAGTGACAGGCTTGAGCGAGGTCGGCGTCGACGGCAAGAAAATCAGCTTTGAAGCGCCTTACAAGCGTATTACCATGATAGATTCCATCAGGGAGAATACCGGCGTCGATATTTCCGGAATGGACGAGAAACAACTCGTAGAGCTGTGTAAAAGCCTCGATATTGAAGTGAACGATACGATGGGCAAAGGCAAGCTCATCGACGAAATTTTCGGCGAGAAATGTGAAGGCAATTATATCCAGCCTACGTTTATAACGGATTATCCGATTGAGATGTCGCCGCTTTGCAAGCGTCACCGCAATAATCCGGAATTGACGGAGCGCTTCGAGTTGATCGTCAACGGCAAGGAACTGTGCAACGCCTATTCCGAACTTAACGACCCGATAGATCAGCTGGAACGCTTTCAGGGGCAGTTGCGCCTGAGCGAGAAAGGCGACGACGAAGCCATGTTCATCGACATGGATTTCGTGCGCGCCCTCGAATACGGAATGCCGCCTACAAGCGGAATGGGAATCGGTATCGACCGGCTGGTGATGCTGCTTACCGGTCAATCGACTATTCAGGAAGTGCTGTTCTTCCCGCAAATGCGACCCGAAAAGACCGTCAGGAAAGACGCGGCGGAGAAATATCTGCCGCTCGGCGTTCCTGAAGAATGGATTCCGGCGCTTCAAAAAGCCGGTTACACGACGGTAGAAACGCTCTCCGGCGCAAATCCGCAACTTGTGCGGCAATCGTTGTTTGAACTTAACAAAAAATACAACCTCGGATTGGATTTGCCTTCGTTACAGGCGGTCGAATCCTGGACAAAATGATAATACCATGAATAATTTCCCCGGCAAAATAGCTGTTATGGGCGGAGGCAGTTGGGCTACCGCCTTAGCAAAGATTGTGATGTATTCGCAACAAGAGATAAACTGGTACATACGCCGCCCCGACAGGATTGAAGACTTCAAGCGGCTAAAACATAATCCGGCTTACATGTCGAGCATTACGTTCGATACCTCGCGCATCAATTTCTACAAGGATATTAACAGCGCGATAAAGGACTCGGATACGCTGATATTTGCGACGCCATCGCCGTATATTAAAGATCATCTGGCAAAAGTCTCTACGTCGCTCAAGGAGAAATACATTATCTCGGCGATAAAGGGCATTGTACCGGATGACAATATGCTTATAAATAATTATTTCACGAAGTTTTACGGCGTCAAGCCCAAAAATATTATCGTAATAGCAGGCGCATGTCATGCCGAAGAGATTGCGATGGAGCATCTTTCGTATCAGACAATAGTATGTCGCGACCTGAAAAAGGCGAGGATATTGTCGGATAAGATTTTTAATACTCCGTACCTCAAAAGTTCATGCTGCAAGGACATCGAAGGGCTTGAATACGTCTCGGTCTTGAAAAATATTTACGCGATTGTAGCCGGTATCTGCGACGGACTGAAGTTCGGCGATAACTTTCTGGCGGTCTATATTCCGAACGCTTTCGACGAAATGATACGGTTTGTCCACGCCGTCTGCCCCGCCAAGCGCAACCTCGCCAGCGCCGCCTACCTTAGCGATTTGCTCGTTACGGCATATTCGTCGTTCAGCCGGAATCGCGTATTCGGCAAGATGATAGGCGAGGGATACAGCGTCAATACCGCAAAAGTAGAGCTTGGAATGGTGGCCGAAGGCTATTACGCCACAAAATGTATCCACGAGATAAACGAGAAATACAAAGTAAACATGCCGATACTTGATTCACTGTATTCAATACTCTACGAGAAGAAATCGCCGCTATCGCAAATACTGAAGATAACCGAGATACTGCGGTAGCATGATTTCTTTTGGAAAAGTACAGGCGACACAAAGAAGTGTTCCATGAGAGAAGGCTTATGCAAAAAAAGTCAATGGAAAATAAAACAATCACGTATAGAAAAGAGATTGTAGAATAGGCAAAACGAATTGGCACGGTATGATCCTAAAACCATTAGCAGACAATAATATGGCAAGACAACTTATATTTTTGCTTATCTTCCTGACAAACTTCAATGTGTTTGGACAAACAAGTGACTTTGTGAGAAGTGATGGTATTACCTATCCTGTCCATAAAGCGAACATTGGCAAAATTGCTTTTACGGAACGAATCATTCCTGTTGAGAACTTTAAAGAATCCGACTTTCTAACAGCATTTAAACTGAAAGAGAAAACCGATTTAAATATCAGAGTTTTTTTAAGCAACTCGTTGACAAATTATCTGCATTTACTTTCGCCTCAATTAATGGTTGACGAACTCACCAAGAATGGAAATTATCAATTCTCATTCTTTGTTGACGACAAAAAAATATATGTTGAGAATCTCAATGCCGGCGCCGGAAGCGCCGACAGCAAAAATCAGAAGACGGTTTTCAGGGTCCCGTTAATAAGTTCTGCCAACGAAGATTCCTGGGGCAGATTTCTTTGGAACAGATTTTTGACGAGTGGCGGACAGGAAGCATTTACAGGCGGAGAACATTTGTTAAGAATTGAAATCAGACCTTATTTGAATGTAGCCGAAGTATTGACAGGTAACATCATTGCCGAAGGACAAATAAAAATCCTCGTTCCCGAAAAGAAAATCAATGAAAAACTCGTAAAAGTTCAAACAATAAAGCCACTTGTTGAATGGAGCATTTCAAATGACAAAATTGATAATGACAAGTTGGAAGAACTGAACAGAAAAATCGCAACGGAAACCTATAAAGACATAACAAGCATTGTCGTAATCAAAGACGGCAAACTGTTAATTGAAGAATATTTTAACGGATCGAACAGAAATACCCTTCACGACACAAGGTCGGTTGGAAAATCATTCACATCAGCCCTTTTAGGTATTGCAATTCAAGACGGTTACATCAAAAGCGAAATGCAGACATTAAAAGAGTTTTACAACCTCAAAATCTTTCAAAACTACTCCACCGAAAAAGAAAATGTTACCCTGAGCAACCTGCTGACAATGAGTTCGGCATTTGACGGCTCTGATATGAATCCCGAATCGCCGGGGAATGAAGAAAATATGTACCCTGCAAAAAATTGGGTTGACTTCACGTTAAATCTTCCTGTTGACAAAACCAAAGTAGCAGACAAAAGATGGGATTATTTCACCGCAGGCGTGGTAGTTCTTGGCGACATCGTCCACAAATCCGTCCCAAACGGTTTAGAGAAGTATGCCGACAAAAATCTGTTTAAACCTCTTGGGATTACAAAATACAAATGGCAGTTTACGCCTCAAAAAGTTGCCAATACCGCAGGCGGTTTACAATTGCGTTCGTTGGACTATGCCAAGTTCGGACAGTTATACAAAAATCAAGGCGCTTGGAACGGCAAGCAAATTTTATCGCAAGACTGGATTGCAAAAAGTATATCCCGACAAATGACAATATCGGAAGACGAGTATTACGGCTATCTGTTTTGGAATAAAACTTACAAGGTTGACGGTGTGGACTATGAAGTTTATTATTCAAGCGGTAACGGGGGCAATAAAATTTTTATTTTCAAAGACCGGCCTTTTGTTATGGTTATTACTTCAACTGCCTACAACAAACCGTACGGACACTTACAGGCGGACAAAATTATGACAAACTATTTAATACCGACAGTAACGCTTTGCCAGTAAAGGGCAGTCTGCCGTCATTGCGAAGAACGAAGCAATCCGGCTCCCTGCATATTTCCGGATTGCTTCGTATCTTGCAATGACTGTAAGCACAGACGGCAACAGCCGCAAGCAGGCATAACTCAGGCAAAAAACAGCCAACAAACACCCCCGGTAGCCGATACATAGCTATAAGTAATGAATCGTGCGATAAAAAATACATATTAATAGGGATTGTGCATTGTTCTGAAGCCGCGTACCTTTGCGGTCTGAAATACAAAAAATTATAAAAATGATAAAACATTCGCTATTAGCTTTATTTTTGTCGGTAAATGCCGTTTCGCTCTTTTCGCAGTCCCTTTCCGGGAAAATCACGTCGACTGACGGCAGCAGTGTGGAATACGCTTCCATTTTCTTCAGGGACACGCAGTATGGCGCTGTCTCGAACGCGCAGGGCAGGTACAGGTTATCTGCTCCTGCGGGCGAGTACGTTTTGTTCGTAAGGGTAATCGGTTATCATGACTTTGAAACGGCGGTTTCCCTGCATGACGGGCAGGCGCTGGACATAGTCCTCGAACCGAACACCCGCGAACTGGACGAAGTGATCGTAGTCGGAAAATCCTCCGCCGGACTGATCAACGAATCGGCTTACAACGTCGTAGCCATCGACGCAAGACCGCTTCACAACAAAACACTTGATCTCGCTCACGCGCTCGACCGTATTTCGGGCGTCAGAATCAGGGAATCGGGCGGCGTTGGCTCAAGTTCAGAGTTTTCGCTCAACGGTTTCAGCGGACGCCACATCAAGTTCTTCATGGACGGCGTCCCGATGGACGGCTTCGGCTCGTCGTTCCAGATCAATAACATCCCGGTAAACCTCGCCGAAAGGATAGAGGTATACAAGGGCGTCGTACCGGTCGGTTTCGGCGCGGATGCACTTGGCGGAGCTGTCAATATCGTCACCGACCAAAAGCGAAGGAAATCGTTCGTCGATGCGTCCTACTCCTTCGGCTCGTTCAACACGCACAAGTCGTACGTAAACGCCGGATACACAACCGACAACGGCTTCAACGTACAGGTAAACATCTTTCAGAACTATTCGGACAACAATTACCGCGTCCACATCCCCGTGCTCGATCTCGAAACGCTCGTTTACAGCGCCGACGAGAAGAGCGTGCGCCGCTTTCACGACACTTACCGCAACGAAACGCTCATCTTCAAAGCCGGAGTAGTAGGCAAGCGCTATGCAGACAGGCTTCTCTTCGGCATCACGCTCGGAAAGGACAGGGCAGACGTCCAGAACTCGAACATAATGAAGATAGTCTTCGGCGGAAAGTTCACGGAAGGAAACACGGTCATGCCATCGATTCAATATCAGAAAAAAGACCTCTTTGTGCATGGACTTGACATAAACGTAAACGCCAACTACAATTTCGGATACTCGCAAAATGTCGACACCCTCGCCCGCCAGTACAACTGGTACGGACAGTACCGCGAAACAGGACGCAAGGGCGAATCGAACTACTCCCTCGCCAAATATTACAACAACAACGGCAGCATAACGCTCAACGTGAACTACAAAATCAGCGACCGCCACGGCATCTCCCTCAACAACGTGCTCACCGCATTCGACCGCATCACAAGCAATCCACTTGCAATGGAAGGCACAATCAACGCGACGGATACATTCCCGAAAGTAACGGTGAAAAACGTTTCGGGAGCAGCATACAGATTCGACTACAGCCGACGGTGGAACGCATCGCTCTTCATAAAGAACTACACGCAATACACGAAAGGGCCGAGGAACATATCGACAACAACCAACAGCTACAATTATGAACTGTTCGACAACACGCTCGGCACAACCGGATACGGCGCAGCCACCACATATATAATAAAGGACATCCAGTTAAAAGCATCATACGAAAAGACATACCGTTTGCCCACAAGCAACGAGCTTTTCGGCAACGAGGACCTGGAGAAGAGCAACACCGTACTCCGTCCCGAAAACAGCAACAACTACAACTTCAACCTCAGTTACGAAAAAATATTCATCCGACAGCATTCCGTCTTCATCGACGGCGGCGTAATGTACCGCGACATAAACGACTACATCAGGCGTGTAGTCGAAAACATGCACAACACGGCAGCATTTGAAAATCACGGTCACGTAACAAACGCAGGCTACAGCGGCGAGGTGCGCTACGCCTACAAAAGGCTCGTATCGGCAGGCGCAAACGTCACGTATCAAAACCTCGTCAACAGGGAGAAATACAAGTCCGGCACATCATCCGTCGTAAGCACCAGTTACCTCTCGCGAGTACCGAATGTCCCCTATATCTACGGCAACGGCGACATCGGCATCTTTCTCGCCGGCGTCGGAAGACGCAACAATACGCTAAGCATCGGCTACAACACGCTATACGTCCACGAGTTCCCGCTACGGTGGGGCACAAACGGCGCCTACGACACCAAGGACATGATACCGGCGCAGTTTTCGCACGATGCA
Organism: Tannerella sp.; assembly: GCA_031289515.1. Classification (GTDB taxonomy): domain Bacteria; phylum Bacteroidota; class Bacteroidia; order Bacteroidales; family Tannerellaceae; genus Tannerella. The sequence goes on along the minus strand of JAITPH010000281.1, from coordinate 2,847 downwards.
AACATCACGTATTCCGTCGATAACGGACGTTACAACCTCTCGCTCGAATGCCGAAACATAACGGACGAGCGAATGTACGACAACTTCAGCCTGCAAAAGCCCGGCAGAAGCTTTTCCGTCAAGGCGAGATACTTCTTCAGCAAATAATCACTCACACAGTATAAATAATTCAACAAACAATTAAAGACAATGAACACAAAAGCATTTTTTTATCACGCAACGGTAGCGCTCGGCGCTATAATCGTCCTCGCATCATGCGACAAAACGAACAACGACGACAGTAAACAGTCAAAAGGAGCATACCTCATAGCCGCAAGCAGCGCCGACGGCTCCTATCTTTTACAGAGCGAAGACATCGCATCCGGTCAGGTCACCATCGTCGGCAACGGCATAGAATCAGACGCCTCCACAGCCTGGATATTTTACAGGGACAAGTACGCATACAGCCTGATGTACCGTCAGGGCGACCCCGCGACGGTATCGGCATACGAACTCGACGCCGAAGGAAACCTGACGCCGCGAATGAGCCAGTATCAGATGCCCTCGCGCTACACGACCTACGGCTCGTTCGGCGATTACATCGTCACGGCCGTCAGCGTCACACGTCAGGACGAAACGCCGGGTCTCGCCTTCAACTTCCTCGACGTGAAGAACCAGACAATTACCGAAAAGGTTATCGCCGCCGGAAACTTCACCGGCAACGGCGAAACGGCAAACCTCTCCGGCATCCTCGAAGTGGGCGACAGGTTCTTTTCCGGCGTCTGCACAACTCCGGCGGTCAATGCGGGAGGCACGGCAGGCACGGTCACGGAATATCCGGACAGCGTCTGGGTCGCCGTATTCGACAGCGACCTGAACCATACCGTCATCCGCGACGGCAGACTGAGCTACGCCACCGGACGCTACCGTTCCGGCTATCACACGAATCTCGCGAAGGACGCCGACGACAACGTTTACGTCTTCTCCTCCGCCTACGACAGCCGCACGACGCGACCGTCCGGCGTCATCCGAATCATGAAGGGCGAGGATCGCTTCGATCCGGATTATTTCTTCGACATACAGTCGGCAGCAAACGGCCGTCACCTCTACAAGGTTTGGTACATCACCGCCGACTACTTCCTTCTCCAAATGTACAACACCCCCAACCAAACGAGTGAAGCGCTGTGGAGCATATTGGCCGTCGTGGACGTGACGAAGAAGACATATCGCGAAGTAACCGGTCTCCCCGCACTCGACAAGATAACAAGCATAGGCGCAACGCCTTACGCGGAGGACGGCAAAATCACCATTCCAATCGTTTCAACGGACGAATATCCGCACATATACGTCATTGACCCAGCAACGGCTTCCGCTGCAAGAGGCTTGGAGATAATCGCCGAAGGCGCTACAGCCGTCGGCAAACTGACATACTGAAGCGATGAAAAAGATATTTACCGCGATACACCTGTGGCTGTCCGTTCCGTTCGGGCTGATCATAACGCTCGTATGTTTTTCGGGCGCAATGCTGGTGTTTGAGCCGGAGATAACGGAATGGAGTCATCCGGTGCGCTATTTTATTGCAGAAGTAAAAGGTGATCCGCTACCTGTCGCGCAGCTGATTGAAACGGTCGCAGAGCGGATACCGGACACGCTGTCGATTGCATCAGTGCAGGTTTCGAGCGACCCTAAAAGGACGTACCGCATTTCATTCGCAGGACAGCGAACGGCAGCGGTCTACGTGAATCAGTATACGGGTGAAATAACGGACATGAACATAGCGCCGCAACAGACGTTTTTCACCGTAATGACGCGATTGCACCGCTGGCTTCTTGGTTCGTTCCGGCGCGACGGCAGTTTTTCACTCGGCAAAACTGCGGTTGGCATAAGTACGCTGATGTTTGTCTTCATACTGATTGCAGGAATTGTTATATGGATACCAAGGACTAAAAAAGCATTCCGCCGCAGGCTGACCGTCAAGACGAAATATGGCGTTGCGAGATTTTTGCACGATTTGCATGTTGCAGGCGGCATATATGCGGCTGTCATATTGCTGGCGCTGTCGCTTACCGGTTTAACGTATTCTTTCAGCTGGTATCGCAATGGATTTTATCGGGTATTCGGCGCTGATATTCCGCAAATGATGCAGCGCGGCGACGCTCCTGCTCCACCTTCTACGGATGCTGCTGCATCAGCCGGTCTCCGCGGCGGAGACGGCGGTCGGAGCATCGAAGGCAGTCAATTCGCTGGCAGCGACGGCGGCAGGAGTGGCGGAGGTCGTCAATTCGCTGGCGGCGACGGCGGCAGGAGTGGCGTAGGTCGTCCGGTCGGCATAGAAGGCGGTGGCAGACGCGGTGGAGGTCGTCCGGTCGGCGGAGGAGGCAGAGGAGGCGAGGGACGCCTGTCCGGTGAAGCCGGTCAATCCGTCGCCATAATCAACTTCCATCAATGGCAAAAGGTAATCGACAGTCTTAAAAAGCAATACACCGATTACCGAATAATAACAATCCAGGACGGAAGAGCATCAGTCTCGTTATCAGAATACGGCAACGGCAGAGCATCGGATACATTCATCTTCGACCAGAAAACAGGCGACATAACAGAATCATCATACTACCGCGACGCCGACAAAACCGGCAAGCTGCGCGGCTGGATATATTCCATCCACACAGGAAGCTGGGGAGGAACAGTAACGCGCATACTGACCTTCCTCGCCGCATTGCTCGGAGCATCACTACCGCTCACAGGCTATTATATTTGGATAAAACGACTGCTGAAGAAAGCGTAATAACTGACAATTGACAATGACTTTGTTGCAACGGTACATGGGATATAACCTATCCCATAGTATCGTTGCTTTAATTTTTAATT
>JAITPH010000265.1 GCA_031289515.1 Tannerella sp. | reverse complement strand
GTTTTCTTCGCCGACTTCGTTGATCGCTTTCTGAATTTTCTCCTGTATCGGGGCGAGCAGTTTTTCGCTTGTTTTTTGTATATCTTCCTGAGCCATCGGACCGAAATTCTCGATACGCGTAGATATATCCTGTACTTCCTGCAAACGAAGCATACGGATATTTTCCGTCAAAGTATCTCCCTGCGCCTGCAAGTCCGAATATTTACGGGTAAATTCATCCTGCATTACTTTGAGCGTCTTTTCATATTGCTGTTTTACTGTCGCCATTTCACTCTCATAGGCGTCCACTTCCGGCATAACCGCCCATACCTCCGAAGCATAGACAACAGCAACCTTGATTTCCTGAGCTGCCAGTCCCAACGGAATCAGCAGCAAAACTGATACGATAATTTTTTTCATTTTCTTTCTTATTTAATAAATATTTTAGTTCCCGAATTAAAGCGTGCAAAGGTACGAATTTATTTTGAATATCCTAATTTCAATAAAACTTCGTTGCTAATATCTATCTTGGGCGAGGCATAAATAACGCTTCTTGCCGAAGAGCGGTCGATTATCGCCTGATAGCCCTTGTCTTCCGATATTGCCTTGGCCGCCTCGTATATCTCGTCCTGAATAGGTTTCATCAGCGATTCGCGTTTCCTGAAGAGTTCGCCTTCCGCTCCGAAATATTTGCGTTTAAGATCCTGCGCTTCCTGTTCTTTCTTTACTATTTCCTCTTCGCGTTTGCTCTTCATCTCTGCCGAAAGAAATACAAGGTCGCTCTGATACGTCTTATACATAGTCTGAGCTTCCTGCTGAAGTTTCTCGACCTCGCCCTGCCATTTTTCCGACAATTGGCTCAGCTGCTCGTTTGTCATTTCATACGCCGGAATATTTTTCAATATATATTCCATGTCTATAAGCGCAAATTTCTGCGCCATCGTTGTCGTTGCCAGTGCGCAACACAACATCATGCCTGCTGTAAAAAATACTCTTTTCATAATTCTCATTGTTTTCATTGTTTTCTTAAACCGAATTAAATATTAATCTTTTAAAACTCCTGTCCGAGTATAAAGTGAAAGTTACTGCCGCCGCGCTCTGTCGATCCGGCGGGTTTGTCGAAACCGTAAGCCCAGTCGATACCCATCAGACCTATCATCGGAAGGAATATGCGGACGCCCACTCCGGCCGAACGTTTCAGATTGAAGGGATTATAGTCGCCGATGCCGTTCCATGCGTCGCCGGCTTCACCGAAGACGAGGGCGTAAATCGTGCTCGAAGGCTCAAGTATAAGCGGATAGCGCAATTCGAGCGACAGGCGCGAATAGGCGCGGGCGGCCGGCAGATAGGAGTTGTTTCCGGCTATCTCTCCGTTGTCGTAACCGCGCAGCGCCACAGTCTCCTGATAGTAACTGTAACCTCCGGTCATGCCGTCGCCGCCGACGTAATACGTTCCGAAAGGCGATTTCTTGTTTTTGTTGTAGTCGCCGATCCATCCGACCTCGAAGCGCGACATCAACACCGGCGTGCGCTTCGGTCCCCCATACTGCGGAAGCGTCAACAGCGGTATGAAGAGCTTGCTCTTGAAGTTTATCTTGTAATACTCGACAAAACGGAACTTCTCGGCGTCGGACGTCATCGCCGAATAATCCTTGCCGTCGACAAGCGAATACGGAAATGTCGAACTCGCCGTCAAAGTAAATTGCGAGCCGGAGCGTGTATACAGCGGATTGTCTATCGAATTGCGCTGTACCGTCACTTCCATATTTATATCGTTATAATTGCCGTCTTCCGACACGCCGAGCATGTAGGCATTCTCCCAGTTCCTCAACATGTACATCTGATAATTGAGCGTCGCCATGAACTGAAAATAATCGTCGGGCCAGTTAAGACGCTTTCCGTATCCTACCGACATACCGAGTATCTGCATGTATTTGCTTTTGTCGTAAGCGCTTTCGTAATAGTTGCCGTAGCTGCTGCCGCCGCCGTAACCTCCGTAACCGCCATAACCTCCGTAATTGTAAGAATTGTAAAGGCTGTTGTAGTACTGGTTTTGCATCTGGCTGTAATATCTGCTGTTTACGCCTGTATAACGCGAAAAGTAAGCGCTCACCGACAATGAATTGGGACGTTTGCCGCCAAACCACGGATCAAGGAACGATATGCTGTAAGCCTGATAATAGGAGGCGTTCGTTTGGGCGTTGACATTCAGCGTCTGACCTTCGCCCTGCGGTATGATTCCCTTATAGTTATCGCGGTTAATCAGATTGCTCAACGAGAAGTTTGTAAATTTCAAGCCTAACTTGCCGATAATACCTGTCTGTCCCCAGCCGAGCGAGAACTCAATCTGGTCGTTGGCTTTCGAGGTAAGATTATAAACGAGGTCTACCGTGCCGTTTTCCTCATTCGGACTGGCGTCGGGAGTCATGTTTTCGGGATCGAAATGTCCCATCTGCGCCAATTCGCGCAATGAACGCATCAGCTCCTCGCGACTCCACAAGTCGCCCGGCTTTGTGCGCAGTTCGCGGCGTACTATGTCTTCGTACAGGCGGTCGTTGCCGTTTATGACTACTTTATTGATTGTGGCCTGCATATTTTCGACTATGCGCACTTCGAGCGTTATCGAATCGCCTGTTATATCCACTTCGACAGGGTCGGCACGCGCAAACATGTATCCGTTGTTTGCATATATCGTTATCATTGCGTCTTCGTCCTCAAACATGCGCTCCGTCAGCTTTTTCGTGTTGTAGACCTCGCCCGGCTTCATGTTCAGCACCATACCAAGGTAATCCGACGAATACTTGGTGTTACCCACAAAATGGATGTCCTTGAGATAATATTTCCGGCCTTCGTCGATGCCAAGGTAGATGTTCACGCTTTTCTCGTCGAATGAAACGACGCTGTCGGCTGTTATTATGGCGTCGCGGTAGCCAAATTCGTTGTATTTGGAGATGACGTTATTCTTGTCGTTTTCATATTCGGTAGCGGTGTATTTCTTTGTACTGAACAGCTCCAGCCAGCTGTTACGGAAGCGCTCTTTCATATTGAAGCGTTCGTTGGTCTTTTTCATCGCCTTGCGAAGCTGAAACTCGGTAAGCATCTCGTTACCGTCGAAATATATCTTCTGAATCTTTGTCTTCTCGTTTTTGTCGATATTTATGTCTACCTGCACTTCGCCTTCCTTGCCCGGAACAGGTCTCTCCGCTACGTCGATATCAACGTTCTTGAAACCCTTTTCTTCAAAATATTTCCTTATCAGCAGCTTGGCGCGGTCGACGACGTGCGGCGTTATCTGATGCCCCTTGCGCAGATTGAGTTTCGTTTCGAGATCGGTGCGTTCGCCCTTCTTTACTCCGTTGTAGTTTATTTCGTAGATACGCGGACGCGGCATGAGGCGTATTTCGAGCCAGACCTTGTCGTCGACTATGCGTGTAGCGAGGATTTTGACGTCCGAAAACAGTCCCTGCTTCCAGAAACGGTTTACAGCCTCCGTTATCTCGTCGCCCGGTATGTTTACGGCGTCGCCGACGGACAATCCGGAGAATCCGATAAGAACGAAGTCGTCGTAGTTCGTCGCTCCGACAACTTTTATGTCTTGTATCTTGTATTTATTCTGGACAAATGTATACTTTACTTCCGGTATCTCGCTCTCCGGAAAGGTATCCTGCCTGATCAACATCGTCGAATCGGCAGAGGTTGCGACAAAGGGCGGAACGGTATCGGTTTCTTGCGACCGCCCGCTAAAACACAAGCTCAAAAAGGTAAAAAACAACAGTATCTTTTTATACATACATCAGGATTTAGTTATTTGCTCGCTTGTCTTACCAAATCGTCTCTCTCTTTGCTGGTACGACAATATTGCTTCATATAATTCATTTTCTCTGAAATCAGGCCAGTAAATGTCGGTGAAATACAACTCCGCATACGACAACTGCCACAGCAGGAAATTGCTTATCCGCATTTCGCCGCCGGTTCTTATAAGCAGGTCGGGGTCGGGCATGTCGCTCGTTGTCAGGTATCGGGAAAACAACTTTTCGTCAATATCTCCGGCTGTTATGCTTCCGTTCCGGACTTCGTCGGCAATGCGTTTCGTCGCCTCCAGTATCTCCCATTTCGACGAATAGCTCAGCGCCAGCGTCAATGTCACGCCTGTATTGACGGACGTCCGGCGGATACAGTCCGACAGCGTGTCGCGAACATTGTCGGGCAGTCGCTTCGTGTCGCCTATCGCGTTCAGCCGGACGTTGTTAGCCATCAAATCGGGCGTCTCGCGATATATAGCCGCTACCATAAGCGTCATCAATGCTTCCACCTCTTCTTCCGGACGCTTCCAGTTTTCCGTCGAAAAAGTGTATATGGTCATGTATTTCAGACCTAAAGCTACGGCGGCTTCGACAATCTTACGGACAGATACGACGCCTTCGCTGTGCCCTTCGCTACGGTCTTTACCGTTCTTTTTGGCCCAGCGACCGTTTCCATCCATAATTATCGCAATATGCTGCGGTAACCTGCTTTTATCTATTTGTTCCATCAATGACATCTTTGACAGTTTTCTAATATATTTCTTTCATGTCCTTCCTGTTGCAATTACAATCGCGCAGCCCAAAGTCATACGAAACGGAAATCATCAACATCGAGTACCAGTCTTTGTTTTTTATCGGACTGCTCTCCATCTTGTAAGGATTGTCCAGCAGTTTGTTGTCGCCGCCGACGTCCAATGCGTCGGTGAAGAGTTGGCGTATCGACAGTTCCGCGCCTATATTGATGCGGTTTTTCAGCTTGTACTTCACGCCTGTGCCTACCGAAATATGCGGACTGAAAACAGTTTCGCCGTTGCCGGCAGCGACAGTCAGTCCGAGACCTCCCATTATATACGGAGAAATACGTTTTGTATAGAGATACTTGTATTTATCGCTATAAGGGAAGAAGTTAAATTCGGCTTGTCCTCCCAAATCAATGACGTTACGCTCGAACGAAGCCTGCATATTCTCCGGAAAGACGTTGGCAAGTCCCTGCGTCGATCCCGAAACCGTTGCCCATGCAAGATTCGCCTTGAAGGCGACACGAAAGTTGGCATTATAGCGAAACATCGCGCTTACTGCCGGATTCATGTCCCTGAACGCCTCATTCTTATTTGCGTCTCCCATATAGAACGCGCCGCCCAACATGCCTCCTATCTCGTAGAGATATTCCTGAGCGCCTGCCCCAAAAGAAGAACAAAACAATAATATTATAACGCTTAACCGTTGAAAAAAAGTTGAATGTACCATTTTGTTGTTTAGTCAAACCTTTCTCTCTAACGTAAAAAAACGAACAAAATTATGTCTGCTCCTAAAAGCTATTCTTCTTTGAAACCCAGACGGTTGATACGTCCGCGCCATAACTCGTTCAAAACGTTAGTATCCGTACTTGCCTTTCCTCCGAAAAGCAACATATAATTCTCTTTATCAATAATTACCGAAGAAAAACCGCGCGGGTCGTATTCTTCCGGCATTACGTAACTTGTATCGGCCCATGTAACTCCGTAATCCTTTGAGCAGTAAACATCTTTCAGCGCCACGCCCAAATCATCGACGCCTCCTATCAGATAGAAACAGTTGTCGTAGTATGATAGCGCAGCTCCTTCGCGGGCGGTAAATGTCGACCTGTCGTTCGACAATTGCACCCATTTCAGACCGTCCATCGTCGACCACGCCTTGTCGGAGAGGTTGTTGCCGACGTTGCGACCCGATGCTATCACGATACGCGGATAATACATCGATTCGTAGTTCAGTCTTCCAAATTCCGATAACGGAAATGTTTCGGGAACAGCGTCGCCGGTTGTCCATTCCTTGTCATTATTCATGGCGACAAAGTTCAGCGCTCCGTCCAAATCGGCTATAGCCGTCAGTTTCGAGCCTTTGTTCGTCGGGTTTCCGGATATTTGTCCGAGCAGCGACTTCAGTTTGGGTGCGTCGCCGTCTTTTGTCCACTCCAAGCCGTCTTCCGAGCCGTAAAGCTCTCCCTGCTCCGTTATCACATACAGACGGCCTTCGTATTCGGTAATCTGCGACAGCAAAATATTGCCCTGCAACCCCGACAACGGCGATTTTTCCCAGACAGTCATCTCTGCCGTATCAGTCCTGTAAAGGCTGTAACCGTCGCCGTCAAACGCGTACATAGAATAACGGTCTTTGTATCTTATGACCTGAATATCGCGAAACATCCTGTCCGCGATAAAATCGGAATGTTTCTGCCAGACCATACTTTCGGGATCTACCTGATGTACGTTGAGCCGCGCTTCGTAAGTCTTCGTCGTTATGCCGTCGTAGGGATATACCGTAATCATCACCGGCGCCGAGAAATCTACCGAATCTTCGATGCCCCAGACGGTATCGCCTTTTGCTTCCGAGACAAACATTATAGCTTGGGCGCCGACCTCAAAACTCGCCGAACACAAGACTTTTTCTTCTATTAAGGTGCCGTAAGGCATTGAGTCCCTGTTAAATAT
>JAITPH010000260.1 GCA_031289515.1 Tannerella sp. | reverse complement strand
ATTAACGGAACTGCCGCCCGCACTGGTAATTCTGGCGGGAAGGGACTCGTTGCATGACGAAGGACAGCAATATGCTGAAAAATTGAAGGATGCCGGAGTTCCGGTCGAATGCCATGAATACGCAAATATGAAACATGGCTTCACCTACCGGAAATCGAAAGAAAGGGATCACGCCGTAAAAAATATCATCGACTATCTAATTCAGAGATTCGGAGAGTAATAAGATTCCGTCATTTTCCGTCATGTCGACCGGAGCGACGAAGGAGCGCAGCAGAGACATCTGTTATCCGACACACACGAGATGTCTCCACTACGCTGCGCTCCGGTCGACATGACATGAAGGTAACCGTCATTGCGAGTTTAGGGCTAAATAGGGATAATTGAAATTTTGTCGAAAACTGATCGACATGACATGAAGGTAACTGTCATTGCGAGGGTGCTGCCGGTATCCGTCATTGTGAGGAACGAAACAATCCGGCTTCAATAATTGACAATGGACAATTGAGATTGACGGACGTCATTGCGAAGAACGAAGCAATCCAGACATATACAGAGCGCTGGATTGCTTCGTTCCTCGCAATGACGGCAAGCGCAGACGGCAAGTGCAACGGTTTCTATTCGTCATTCTTCCTGTTTGCTAAACTCATTTAGTAATGCTCTCGCAATGACGGCAATCAGTCCTCGCAATGACGGCAATCAGTCTTTTATTGCCAAAGCATTTTCATTATAATCATAGCGAAGCAATCCGGAAATTAGACTGTTTTTATCTTCAAATTGGTATTGCCGTTACGCATTCCTCTTGCGAACTCGCAAGAAATAGCATAACCCATTCCCCAAGGCAAGGGCATTGCATTATCAGCTTCTAAAAAAAATCAGGGAGCGAATTATTTCCTGTCGCGGGAAAAGTCGTAGAAAAATTCTCTGTCTGCTGCTTGATACTTTATTATTTGCTCGGCGGACAAAACTTTTTTGAATTTTTCGAGGTATTCCCTATCCAGTTTATCTCGTTTTTCTTTCACTTCTTCGAGGCATTTGAGGAGTTTGTTATATTCCTGCTCGTCGCATTTCTCCTTTTTCTCTTTCTTCTTGCGCAGTTCGCGGTCAAGTCTGTGGCATTCGCGACCGACCTCAAATTTTTTACTTAACAGTTCGTTTTCTAAAGGAATAAAAACGGCGGCTTCTTCTGCCGTCAAACCGGCTTTTTCGGTGATATATACGTTGCGTTTGGCAAAGAATGCCTCTCTATCAAACGGTTTCGGCTCTTCGCCCGAATGATTGTGATCTCTTCCCTGAGCTACTGTCTGCAATGAAAATGTCAGCAGAACAGCAATGTAAAAAAAATAAAAATACAGTCTTTTCATCCGTCAATAATTATTCATGAAATCATCTATGTAAGAGATAGCATATTTATCAGCGTACATATCCTCAATATATTCCAAAAATTCGGCGTCTTCATCTGCTTCGACGGTATCTGAAAGTGTTGATGATGTGGTACTGACTATCCGTTGAGTATTGTCCATAGAATCTCCTGTGGTCTTGTTAAGCGTGTTAAACAGCACGATGAGGCCGGCAAATGCGGCGGCAAGGTACAATAGCGGCTTGATGCGACCATACAATGAGACTTCTTTGGCCTCATTCACGGGCTTTTCGGGCAACCGACACATCAGTTCTTCCGTAAAGCCTTCAAAATATCCTTCGGGAACGCGAAATGGATTCCTGTCCCTGAGTTCGTCTAATATATATTTTTTTCTATCCATAACCAAATCTTCCTTTCTCTTCTGTAGGCTTAGACTACTAATTGTTTAAAAGGTTTAAATATCATTTGTTAAAAGTGCTTCTATTTTTTTGACGGCATGATGATACGACGCTTTCAGCGCTCCGACGGACGTCCCCAACACGCCCGACATGTCCTCATATTTCATATCATCATAGTATTTCATCGTGAAAACGATCCTTTGCTTTTCGGGCAAGGTAAGGATAGCTTTTTGCAGTTTCTCGTCGATTTCGTCGCCGTCAAAGTATTCGTCGGCTTTAAGCGTCTGAAGCATATAAACGTCGGCGTCGTCGATAGGCACATTGTTCATCATTCGCTGTTTGTTCAGGAACGTAATACATTCGTTAACAGCTATTTTAAACATCCATGTAGATAGTTTTGCATCGCCGCGAAAACTGTCGAGATTAGTCCATGCCTTGAGGAAAGTATTTTGCAGGATGTCGTTGGCGTCCTCGTGGTCTAAGACCATTTTCCGTATGTGCCAGTACAATTTTTCGCTGTAGGCGGCAACTATTTGCGAAAACGCGCTCCTCTGCGTCTCCGGGTCATGGAGCCGCTTTACTACATCTTCTTCATCTTCTAAATGTTGCTGCATATTAACAGTTTCTGATATTTCAACGCGCAAAGGTAGCATTAAAATCGGATTCAACAGCAAAAAAAGCGCTGATTTTTGAAATTTATTTTTACCTTTGCGCTCAAGTAACTAATAAATAAACATTATGAAGAGAAAAAAATTTAACGACAATCGAACCGTCAGGTTCAAACGGTTTGTGCGCAAGGCATACGGCGCGTTCAACAGTATGCACAAGACAGTCAATATAGGTGTTATTACCGCTTGTACGCTTACTTTTGCGCATTTCACGGAAACAAGCGCGCAAACAGTATCGGTGCAGCAGACGGCTGAAGGCGGGATGACCGAAAAAGAGCTTGGCGAAGTGACGGTGACGGCGTCGCGGACGGAAACGCCGTTAAGCCGGACGGCAAAAATTGTAACCGTCATAACCCGCGAAGACATTGCGCGAGCGCCTGTCCAAAGCATCCAGGACCTCCTTGTTTATGCGGCAAGTATCGACGTTATTCAACGAGGCGGAAATGGCGTACAGTCCGATATTTCCATTCGCGGCGGCTCTGCCGACCAAACAGCCGTATTACTTAACGGCGTCAATCTATCCAATTCACACACAGGTCATTACAGCTTCGATATCCCCATTAGTCTTTCCGACGTCGAGCGCATTGAAATTCTACACGGGCCATCAGCATTAATCTACGGCTCAAGCGCATTTTCGGGGGGTATAAACATCATCACAAAGAAAAAAGTCGATTCAAACATTTACGCAAAGGTAGAAGCAGGGATGTATAATCTCCTGAATGCCGAAGTACGTGGCGCAGGCGACGTCGGGAAGGCGAGCAACAGTTTGTCGTTCGGATACCAGAAATCCGACGGTTACATTGACAACAGCGATTACGGCATGTATAACGCTCTGTGGCAGACGCGATTACGCATAGACGAAGCGTCGCGCATAGATTTTCAGGCGGGATACAATAATAAGATGTACGGAGCGAACACTTTTTATTCTGCTTCATATCCGAATCAATACGAGCGCGTGTCGGAAATGATCGGCTCGATAAGCGGACTGTTCGGTCAAAAATTCAGATTTATTCCCCAATTTTACTGGAGCAGGCATTACGACCGCTTCGATTTGATAAAAGACAGCGAGCAAGGGCGCAATTATCACCGAAGCGATTTATATGGAACGAATTTGATGTTTAGCTATGCTTCCCGCATCGGCGCTACGCATTTCGGGGGCGAGATTCGACGCGAAGACATTTCGAGCAGCAATTTGGGCAAGCCGATGGCGCAACCGCACGACAAATATTTGAAATACGACGACAGGACGCAGACAAACGCAGTCGCAGAGCATACTTTCAGCTGGCGGGAATTTGTTTTCTCCGCAGGCGTCCTTGCAAATTACAATACGTTGCAAAACGATAAGTTCCGGTTTTATCCCTCCGCAAGCGTGTCGTACAAACCGGTAAATTCGACGAAAATATACGCTACATGGAGCCGCTCAAGTCGTCTGCCTACATTTACAGACTTGTATTATACGACGGAAACGCACAATGCAAACGAAGTGTTGCAGGCTGAACGGTCGGAATCGTTCGACCTCGCCCTCAACTACAAAAACCGCTATTTTGATTTTACGCTTACAGGTTATATGATGAACGGGCGCGATATGATAGACTGGGTGCGCGAATCGGGCGACAACAAGTGGGCGTCGTGGAATCATACCAACGTTGACAAACGAGGGCTGGAGGCGCAAATCCGTGTTCCCCTTTTCGACAATTCTTCGTCGCTGACGGTCGGTTATGCCCGCATGTATCAGGACTGTGATACCAAAGGACTTGAATCGCGGTATACGCTTAATTATCTGCGCGATAAACTGACTGCGCAACTTAATCACAAGATATTAAATAATTTATCGGCAAGCTGGCATTTCAGATTTCAAGACCGGATGGGGTCGTATCGCAGATATGAAGGCGGAGCGGATAAAGGGCTTGAGGAGTATCCGGCGTTTTCCACCCTTGATTTGAAGTTGTCGTATGAATATAAAAAGTTCTCTTTCAAGGTGGATATCAACAATTTATATGACACGTATTATTATGATATAGGGAATGTACCCCAGCCGGGCTTCTGGCTTTTATGCGGAGTGGCGGTGAAGTTGTAAGGCTTGCACAGGCGGGAAACGTTCAAGAAATTTTCGGCAAAAGTATATGAAAATAAAAAAAAATCATATACTTTTGTCCCATTAAGAGCATATACTATGGCACTGAAACAACAACAACAACTGAAACAACAGCAACGGCTTTCGCCTCAACAAATACAGACTGTCAAGATGTTGGAGCTTCCGGCGCTCGAAATGGAGGAACGAATCAAGAGCGAACTTGACGAAAATCCCGCACTCGAAGAGGGCAAGGACTATTCGGAAGAACATGACGACGAATGTGATACAGACGAAGAAGTTGCTGATAATCAATACTCTAACGAAGATATTTCGTTAGGCGATTATATGTATGAAGACGATATTCCCGACTATAAACTTGCCGAAATAAGCAGCAAGGAAGAGCGAAAGGAAAGCGTTCCGTTCAACAACGAGCAGTCGCTGTCGGATTACCTGCTTCAACAGTTGAAGCTGAGTCAGCTTTCCGAAAAAGACGAAAAAATCGGCGAGTATATCATCGGGAATATTGATGACGACGGCTATCTGCGACGCCCTCTCACAGCTATAGCCGACGATATAGCATTTATGTCGGGGCAGGAATTTGGCGTTGGCGAATTGTCCGAAGTGTTGGAATTAATCAAGGATTTCGACCCTGCCGGAGTCGGCGCTTGCGACTTGAGGGAATGCCTTGTCCTGCAACTGAAAAAATGTCCGGAAACGAAAGGAACGTCACTGGCGATAAATATTCTGACAAATTTCTTCGATGAATTTACTAAAAAACATTTCGACAAGATACAGAAAGCTATGAATATCAGCGATAAAAAGATGAAAGCGGCAATACAGGCGATAATGTCGCTCAATCCCAAGCCGGGAAGTAACTGGGACGATTCGATGACTACTATGATGAATCGCGTCACGCCCGACTTCGTTGTCGAAACAAATAACGGAGAAATAACGTTTAGCATGAATGACAGGGGCATTCCGGATTTGCGGGTAAACCGTGAATATGTCAATATGTTGAAAGATTATACAGGCAATAAGGTGAATCAGACGTCGGACATGCGGGACGCCATAATGTTTATGAAGCAAAAACTTGATTCCGCGCAGAGTTTTATAGATGCCGTGCGCCAGCGTCAGGAGACATTGCAGCGCACTATGGAGGCGATAATTCTTTTGCAGGAAGATTTTTTTCTGACCGGCGACGAAAGCAAATTGCGCCCGATGATACTAAGCGATGTGGCAGACAAGGCGCATTACGACATATCGACCATTTCCCGCGTGAGTAGCAGTAAATATGTACAGACAAATTTCGGCGTTTTTCCGCTTAAATTTTTCTTCTCCGAATCGGCTCAGACGGATAGCGGCGAGATAATCTCGACCCGCAAGATCAAGCAGATAATCAAGCGCGAGATTGAATCGGAAAACAAGAAAGCTCCCATCACCGACGAAGAACTGACGGCGCTGCTTAAATCTCAGGGTTTTCAGATAGCTCGCCGGACGGTAGCCAAATATCGCCAGCAACTTGGCATACCGATTGCTCGACTTAGAAGATAAATAACTGATAATTAATAAAATATGAATCCAGTAGTAAGTATTATAATGGGTAGCGCCTCCGACCTTCCGGTCATGAAGAAAGCCGCCGCTTTTCTTGACGAGGCAGGCGTACCGTTCGAGATGCTCGCGTTGTCGGCTCATCGCACGCCCGAAGCTGTTGAGCGTTTCGCCAAATACGCCGAAGGACGCGGCGTGAAAGTTATAATTGCCGCAGCAGGCATGGCGGCTCATCTTTGCGGCGTGATAGCGTCTATGACTGTCGTTCCTGTCATCGGAGTGCCTGTCAGTTCTACGCTCGACGGCATTGACGCGCTTTTGTCGATTGTGCAGATGCCTCCGGGAGTGCCTGTCGCCACGGTCGGCATCAACGGCGCTCTGAACGCCGCCATCCTCGCCGTGCAAATGCTTTCGGTGAACGATAAAGAGTTGCGTGATAAATTGATAAATTACAAGGAAGGTCTTAAAACGAAAATAATTAACGCAAACGACGAACTGAAAGCGGTTTCGTACAGACATAAGACCAATTAATGGACTATTTTAATTACAAGCGTCGTCATACGTCCGTAACGGAAATAGGAAATACGCCTTTGGGAGGGGCTAATCCGATACGGATACAGTCGATGGCAAACGTCTCTACAATGGATACGGAAGCGGCTGTCGATCAGGCTATCGGCATGATAAAAGCCGGAGCGGAATATGTGAGATTCACGGCGCAGGGCGAACGCGAAGCGCAAAATCTCCGCAATATACGTGAAAGACTTGACGAACAGGGCTTTACCGCGCCGCTTGTAGCCGATATTCACTTTAATCCGAAAGCCGCCGACGTTGCAGCCCTATATGTCGAAAAAGTCCGCATTAATCCCGGAAACTACGTTGATAAAGCGCGTAAATTTGAACAAAAGGACTATACCGACGAGGAATATGCAAGCGAGTTGCAGCGGATTCGCAATCGTTTTTTGCCTTTTCTCCGGCTTTGTCGCGAAAATAATACCGCAATACGTGTCGGAGTGAATCACGGCTCGCTTTCCGACCGCATTATGAGCCGTTACGGAGATACGCCCGAAGGCATGGTAGAGTCGTGCATGGAATTTTTGCGTCTTTGCGCCGAAGAAAAATTCGATAACGTCGTTATTTCCATAAAAGCCTCAAATACAGTAGTTATGATTCGGACGGCAAGGCTTTTGGCGCTCACTATGGACGCCGAAGGAATGAATTATCCCCTTCATCTCGGAGTGACCGAAGCGGGCGACGGCGAGGACGGACGGCTCAAAAGCGCGGCAGGCATAGGCGCGTTGCTCGCCGACGGCATAGGCGATACGATTCGGGCGTCGCTTAGCGAAGACCCTGAAGCGGAGTTGCCGGTTGCCCGCAAGTTAGTCGATTATATTGCCGGTCGCGAAAATCATAAACCTGTTACGGCGTCCGCATCGCCGCTGTTCGACTATTTAAGCATGACGAGGCGAAAAAGCAGGTCGGTAAACGGCATTGGAGGCAATAATCCTCCGATAGTCGTTTCAAATAAGAGCCTCGAAACGCTAAAGGACAAACCCCGCCCGGACTGGGTTTATACGACGCCGGAAAATATCGGCAAGACGGATTCCTTCAAAAATCATATCGTCGATTCAAAATTTTATAATCCCGAACAGGGCGCTTATCCGTGTTTTTCTTCGTCCGAGACGGAAGAATTGATTTGTTGCCGAGCTGCGACAAAATTCATATCGCTGACATACAATGATTTAAATGCCGATATTATCCGTCTATTAAAAACGGAACAGAATACTGTCGTCATACTGAGCAGTTCGCATATAAATTGCGTCGGCGAAATGAGAGCATTCATGCACGCTTTATTGGACGCCGGATGCGACGTTCCGGTAATATTGCGTCGGGATTATGGCGAAAACGATGAAGAAACGCTTCAAATCAAAGCCGGAGCCGACTTCGGAGCATTGCTTGCAGACGGTTTTGGCGACGGAATAATGTTGTGTAACGACGGCGATAAATGTTGCGATGCGGAAACCCTTAACGGATACATGTTCGGGATATTGCAAGCCGTTCGCGTCCGAATAAGCCGGACGGAATATATTTCCTGTCCGGGTTGCGGTCGGACGCTGTTTGATTTGCAAAAGACAATTGCGCAGGTTAAGGCGGCGACGTCCGGCATGAAAGGTCTCAAAATCGGGATAATGGGCTGTATTGTCAATGGTCCCGGCGAAATGGCCGACGCCGATTACGGTTATGTAGGCGCCGGTCGGGGACGCATCAGTCTCTACAAAGGAAAAAATTGCATCCTGAAAAATATTCCCGAAGAAGACGCCGTGATGCGGTTATTGGAGATCATCGAAAAGACGTGATTTATAAAAAATATTCCCTGTATTTTCGTAATTCAAAAAAAATCATGTACATTTGCACTAAATTTACGGAAAAAGCATAAAGTTATGAAGGTCAAGATAGTAAACAAATCGCATCATCCGCTTCCCCAATATGCCACTGAATTGTCGGCGGGAATGGACATAAGGGCAAACCTTGTCGAGCCGGTTGAGTTGAAACCGCTGGAGCGCAAACTCATACCTACCGGTCTGTACATTGCGTTGCCCGAAGGATATGAAGCCCAGATGCGTCCGCGCAGCGGATTGGCTATCAAACACGGCATAACGCTACTGAATACTCCCGGCACCATCGACGCCGATTATCGTGGCGAAATAGGCGTGATATTAGTGAATTTATCGTCGGAGCATTTCGTGATAAACGACGGAGAGCGCATTTGCCAGATGATAATCGCAAACTGTTCGCAGGCAGAATGGCAACTCGAAGAGACATTGGATGAAACGGAGCGCGGCGCAGGAGGATTCGGTCATACAGGGAAAAATTAGTTTATGGGAAAAGAAAGAAAAAAATTAATAATTGCGGCGTTCATACTGTTTTCAATGGTGTGCGGCGTCTGTCGTGCGTATGCCGACGATACGAGGCAACAACTAAGCGCAGCCGAACAGCGAAAGTTCGATTACTTCTATTATGAAGGCGTAAAACTCAAAAACGCGGGCAAATTCGACGCCTCTTACGAGATGTTCAAGCATTGTCTATCAATAGATTCAACCTCTACGGTAGCATTATTCGAGCTGTCATCGTATTATATTCAGTTAAACAGGCCGCAGAAAGCCGTCGATCTGATGAAAAAGTCAATCAAATATTCTCCCGACAATCAGGAGTACAGGCGGACATTGGCGACTTTGCTTCTCAGTTCGGGAATGTTTGGAGAGGCTGCCGAAGAATACAAGATATTGGTGAGCATATTCCCCGACAAGCCCGAATTTTACTACTATCTGGCCGAATCTTTGACACGAAGCGGCGAGATCGAAAAAGCCATTGACGCATACAACGCAATGGAAAACCTGATGGGCATTAACGAAGCGCTGTCGATGGAAAAATATCAGTTGTATATGAGTATCAAACAGTCGGATAAGGCATTTGACGAATTGAAAACGCTTGCGGAAAAATTCCCGATGGAATCGCGTTATATGATTATTATCGGAGACTTGTATCTGCAACAAAGCAAGTTGCCGCAGGCGTTGAACTATTACAACAAAGCGCGTGAAATAGACCCCGAATCGCCCTATTATCCTGTTTCGATGGCTCATTATTACGAACTGACAAGTCAGCGCGATTCGGCAAAGCAGATGATTAATAACGCTTTAACAAACGAAAGACTTGAC
Source organism: Tannerella sp. (assembly GCA_031289515.1). GTDB lineage: Bacteria > Bacteroidota > Bacteroidia > Bacteroidales > Tannerellaceae > Tannerella. The sequence continues at coordinate 1,999 of JAITPH010000260.1, read as the reverse complement.
TTTGAAACGAAAATGAATATTCTGGCGCGGTATATAGTCCAACTGCGCCGCACGGAAAAGAGTATAGACGAGGCAGACGTATTGTTTAAGACGCTTCTCGAACAGCACCCCGAAGAATCGCAGCTCAAATTGGCTTACGGCGAATTTCTTGCGTTGCAAAACAAATTGGAAGAAGCGCGTTTTCAATACCGGTTAGTCACTGAAAGCGAGCCGGAAAATGTCGGCGCATGGTTGCAGTTGGCGAGCCTTTCAATACAATTGCAGGACATGGACGACGCTATCAGCCTCTGCCTGAAATGTCGGGAACTGTTTCCCGAAACGCTTGAATTTTACCTGTATATGGGAATTGCGTATTTCCAGAAGAAAGACTATCAGTCGGCTATAGACACTTATCTCTCGGCTATTCAGGCAATAACGGCTGAAAATCAAGCCGTTAAATCGGATTTTTACGGACAGATAGGCGACAGTTATTTCCGGATGAAAGATATGGACAAGGCATTCGAGGCGTATGAAGAAGCGTTGAAATATAACGACAAAAACATAAACGTACTGAACAATTACGCTTATTATCTGTCGCTTTTGAAGAAAGATTTGACGAAAGCGGAGCGGATGAGCGCGGTATCTATAAAGATGGAGCCAGAAAATGCCACATATATAGATACTTACGCATGGATTTTCTTTGTGCAGGGCAACTATATACTTGCAAAAATCTATATTGAGCAGGCATTGTCGAAAGACCGCACAAACAGTTCCGAGCTTGTAGACCACTACGGCGATATACTGTTTAAGTCGGGCGATGAGGTCAAAGCCCTTGAACAGTGGATAAAAGCTAAGGAATTAGGCAAAAAAAGCAAGACGCTGGACAAAAAAATATCAGAGAAAACATATTTTGAAGAAACGCGGGAAGAACTCTTTAACAATATGGAAAATGAAGAAGATGGAACTTGACGGCAAAATTCTGAAAATATTATGCGGCGTGCTGATAATAAGCCTGTTTGCTGCTTGCAAAACAAATAAGGGCGCGACGGCTTACGATGCTGACATAATGAAAACGGAGGAAAATTTTTTCTCTTCCGTCATTGACCGTTCATGCCGTTTCAACACGCTTTCCGCCCGGATAAAGCTCGAATTTGAAGGGCGGCAGAAGCAGTTCTCTTCAAGAGCTTCATTGAAGATGATTTATAACGAGCGTCTGCAACTTTCGATACAGCCGCTTTTGGGCATCGAAATGTTTTTTATCGAAGTCGGTGCAGACAGCGTCAAAATCGTCGACAGAATGAACAAGCTGTATATGACAGACAGTTACGACAATCTGAAAGGCGAAACCCAAATAGATTTCAATTTTCACAATTTGCAGGCGTTGTTTGCAAACCAAATCTTTGTGCCGGGAGAAAACGACATTTCGCCCGCTCACTTTCGCCTTTTCCGTTCGACGGCGGACAGGAGCAGAGCCGAGTTTAAACTGAAAGATACGAACGGCATGTTTTATACTTTTGAGGCGGGCGGAAACGAACAACTGCTCTCGACGACAATAAGCAATGGCTCCGGTAATCTGATGCTTGCGTGGAATTACGGAAATTTCCTCCCGATAGACAATCAAAGATTTCCGTCGGAGATGACAGTGCGGCTTTCGGCCGACGGCGACATTCAGGGAACGGTCTCGCTATCGTTTTCTACTCCGGAAATCAACTCTCCGATTAATACGGACTTTAATATTCCGTCCGGTTATAAACGTGTGACTATGGCGCAAATAATTAACTCACTTGAAATAAAATGAAAAGGCTGTATATAATCATCATATTATTAATGAGTTGCGCGTATTCTGCCGTCTATGCCCAGAGTAAAAATAACGCAACCAAAAAGACTGCGGCAAGAACTACGGCTAAAATGCCCGAAATGAAGATTCCCGCCGAAATATTTTCGGTGCAGGAGCTTGAACGCCAGCGCAAGGAAACGCTTAAAGAAATAGAACTCACAACGATTCTGCTTAGGGAGACCG
>JAITPH010000228.1 GCA_031289515.1 Tannerella sp. | reverse complement strand
TTGTAATCGTCGTCGCAAAACCGGAGATAATGAACGCACGCTTCTCCGGTTATTTTGCGTTCCGTCATCGGACAATCATCTAATAATGAGAGTTCTTTTGCTGTCGAGATATGAAATATATGAAGTCTCGTTCCGAGCTTTGCAGCCAAATCGGCGGCTTCAGACGAAGCGGCATAACACGCCTCTTCGCTACGAATCTTTGAATGGAAAGAAATATCGAGGTTATCGCCGTACAGGGAGGTATAGTGTTCAATATTTCGCCTGATAATATCCTCTTTTTCAGCATGTACGGCGACAAGCATATCCGATTCGCCAAAAAAGCGGCGCAATGCCTCGCGGTTATCAACAAGCATATTGCCGGTCGACGAGCCGAGAAAAAGTTTTATGCCCGGCGTGCGGCTTCTGTCCAACTTCGCTATCAGGTCGGCATTATCATTCGTTCCTCCGAAGAAAAAGCAGTAATTTGCAGCGGATACTTCCGACGCACGCTGAAGTTTCCATTCCAGTTCTTCAATCGTCGCAGTCTGCGGTTTGGTGTTCGGCATATCCATAAAGGTAGTCACGCCGCCTGCAACGGCTGCGCGGCTCTCGCTCGCAATATCGCCTTTGTGCGTCAAGCCCGGCTCGCGAAAATGCACCTGATCGTCGATAGCTCCCGGCAACAGCCATTTGCCCGCAGCGTCAATAATCTCATAATCAATCTCTTCAGAATCAGAGACAAAATCCCCTTCAAAAACCGCAGAAATAAACTCGCCGTCAATCAAAACAGAACCTTTGAATTGCCTCCCTTCGTTAATTATCAGCGCATTACCGATCAGCTTCTTCATAAAAAATGATAAATCAGGACGCTTGAGGATATTTCCGGAAGAAACTCCACCATTTCAATCGCAATACGCCGAACAAAGCCTCGCCGAAGATGGAAGTATTCATCTTTGAAGTACCTAATACCCTGTTGACAAACACAATAGGCACTTCAACCAGCTTGAAACCGCATTTGTAAGCAGTATATTTCATTTCTATCTGAAAAGCGTATCCTTTGAAATGAATATTGTCGAGTTCAATAGTTTCGAGGACGCGGCGGCGGTAGCATTTGAAACCGGCCGTAGTATCTTTCACCTTTATTCCAAGCACGAGGCGCACGTACATTGAGGCATAATACGACATCAATACCCTGCCGAGAGGCCAGTTTACCACATTGACGCCATTGCAGTAACGTGAGCCGATGGCCACGTCGGCGCCCTGTTCGGCGCAGGCGGAATACAGTTTCGGCAAATCGTCCGGACTATGGCTGAAATCGGCGTCCATCTCGAAAACATAATCGTATCCATGCTCCAAAGCCCATTTGAAACCGCAGATATAAGCAGTTCCAAGCCCTTGTTTGCCCGATCGCTCAACGATAAACAGACGGTCGGAAAACTCTTGTTGCTGCAAGCGTTTAACTATCTCAGCCGTACCGTCCGGCGAGCCGTCGTCAATTATCAAAATATCAAAAGCCTTTTTCAGAGCAAATACGGCGCGAATGATATTTTCTATGTTCTCCTTCTCGTTATAAGTAGGAATTATCACTATACTGTCTGACATAAACTTATTTTTTTAATCGTAATTTAAACGTGTAAAGATACGAATATTTCCGGAATTTCATACAATAAATAAAAAAAATAAGGCTACGCCGATATTTTATCGACGCAGCCTTACGCATATATCTATCTTAAATTATAGATTCAGTCTATCATTTCGGCGCTTCGGCGGATAAAACGGCTCAGGGATTCGCCTTTCAACATGCCGTTACTCAGCAACGCCAAATCTATCAACTGGCTGACTAATTTATTATCTTTGGCATAATCGGCAAAAATCCGATTCCGCTGCTGAACCAGTTCGTCCACTTTATTGTTTGTAGCAGCAAAGTCTTCCTTCTCGGCTTCCGTTATTTCATCCTGTTTTTTCTTGTTCCGGGCATCGCGAAGGTCGGATTGGCGAGCCTTCCAGCCTTTCAGGTCATCGAGTATGGGCTTGAGCCTTTCGGAGCATACATTTTCCTCATCTTCAAGCGTTTTCTTTATCAGTTTGTGGTCGGTGTTCAGCACCAGACTGTAACTGTCGGGCATTTCGCCGTAAAACGACATACCGGGCTGAATCGAAGCCATATCCCGCATGCGACGCATGTACTCGCTTTGCGTCAGCATCACAGGATTTGCTTCAGCGCCCATTGCCTCAAACGACACGATAAAATCAACTTTTTCTATCTTAGGCAGCTGATTCTTAAATACTTCCTGCAATGCAGTCTTTTGTTCCTCGCTTATACTAACGGTTTGAGCGTCGCCTTTGCTGATAATATTTCCGATTGTATCGCTATCGACGCGAACGAAGCGGGTCTTGTCGAATTTTTGCTCAAATTGCCCTATCAGCGGTATATCAAGCTGTCCGTCGAACAGCAGGACGTTATAGCCTTTATCTTTTGCCGCCTGAATATAGCTGTACTGATCGTTCGGATTCGTAGAATAAAGGTAGACCAGCGTACCGTCTTTAT
>JAITPH010000189.1 GCA_031289515.1 Tannerella sp. | reverse complement strand
AGGCATTTAGGCGAAATCACCGGAGGCGAAATAGCCACAGACGAAGTCCTGAACAACATTTTTTCAAAGTTCTGCATTGGGAAGTAGCGTCGGCATGACGGACACGCTCGCCACGTTATATCTGCGAAAATCTGCTTTATCTGCGTGCTTCTGACACCAAAGTCATTTGGTCGGTCGGAATATAATCAGGCAAAAAAAACGAATAATTGTTTTGTTTTCAAAAATTGTTATTATATTTGCAATCGTTTTTTCGACTGAAAACATACTTTTTGTAAATTTAAACTGTACTTTTATATGAATACAATGATGAGAGCAGGGATGACGGCTATCCTTTTATTTACTGCGTTTTCGTGCGGTAAAAATGACAATGCCGGATTAGAGCCGTCTGCGGCGGATATGAAAAATCTGACGCAATATGTAGACCCGTACATCGGCACGGGCGACCATGGACATGTTTTTCTTGGCGCTAACGTGCCTTTCGGACTTGTTCAACTCGGACCTGTCAATATCAGTCAGGGCTGGGACTGGTGTTCGGGATACCATATTTCCGACACGACAATTATGGGTTTTGCACATACTCATCTTAGCGGAACAGGCATTGGCGACCTCGGCGATATAGCTTTCATGCCGGTTGCAGGAGACGTCAAATTCGGAAGAGGAGCGCCCGGCGAGCCGGAATCGGGAATGTACTCCTATTTTCATCGGGCTACGGAAAAGGCGCGCCCCGGTTATTATGCCGTTAGCCTCGACCGTTATGGCATCGACGTCGAACTGACTGCCACAAAGCGTGTCGGCTTTCACAAATATACATTTACGAAAGGCAGCGACGCCCGCGTAATCATAGATTTGCAGCATGGAACAGGCTGGGACGCACCTGTAGACGGCGAAATCATTCAGGAGAACGACACGGTAATATCGGGCTTCCGCCATTCGTCCGGCTGGGCTAAAGACCAGAAGATTTATTTTACGGCCACCTTCTCAAAACCGATAAAAGGTTTCAAACAGGAAATTATAGAGCAGGAAGCAAGGAGAGTGACGAGAAAAGCCGTTCACGGAATAATAAATTTTGATGCAAGCGACGAAACGCCTTTATATGCAAAAGTGGCGCTCTCGCCTGTCAGCGTCGAAAATGCAAAAATGAACATGTCCGCCGAATTGCCGGATTGGGATTTCCGCCGGACGATAACCGCAGCGGATGCGGCTTGGAATAAAGAGTTGAACAAGATAGATTTTGAGACCTCCTCCGCCGGAACAAAAACGATTTTTTATACCGCCTTTTATCACACGATGATAGCGCCCTCGGAATTTTGTGACGTCAATAGGGATTATTTCGGAGCGGACAGGCAAGTTCATCCGAAAGCTCAGTTCACGAATTACACAACATTCTCATTATGGGATACTTATCGCGCGGCTCATCCGCTTATGACAATCGTTCATCCCGAAAAAATGCCCGACATAATCAATACGATGCTTAACATATACAGGGAGCAGGGCAAACTTCCGGTCTGGCATCTCGTAGGCAACGAAACGGACTGTATGGTAGGCAATCCGGGCATAAGCGTTGTTGCCGACGCTATTTTGAAGGGTTTTGGCGGTTTTGACAAAAACTATGCTTACGAGGCTTTGAAAAATTCGGCGATGCTCGACGAGAGAGGTCAGGATCTGATGCGCGAATACGGATATATTCCGTTTGACAAAGACAACGAATCGCTTGCCAAGACGATGGAATATGCTATTGCCGACTGGAGCGTTGCCCAAGTAGCCAAGTCAATGGGCAAAACCGATGATTTTGAATACTTTACAAACCTTGGCAAAGCATATAAGGCATACTTTGATCCAAGCGTCCAATTCATGCGCGGAAAAGATTCGGAAGGCAAATTCCGCGAGCCTTTCAATCCGTTCAAATCCGTTCACGGCAACAGCGACTATACCGAAGGCAACGCATGGCAATATACATGGCTTGTGCCGCACGACATTGACGGATTGATGGAACTGTTCGGAAGCAAGGAAGCGTTCCTGAACAAGTTCGATTCGCTTTTCATCGTCACCGGCGACATGGGTGAAGAAGCGTCGCCCGACATTAGCGGACTGATAGGCCAGTATGCGCATGGAAACGAGCCGAGCCACCATATTCTCTACATTTATACCTTAATCGGCGAGCCTGCAAAAACTGCCGAAAAAGTGCGTTACGTACTCGACAGTCTTTATACCGACAAGCCTGCGGGTCTGTGCGGAAACGAGGATGTAGGCCAGATGTCGGCATGGTACGTCCTTTCCGCTTTGGGCTTTTATCAGATTGAGCCTGCCGGAGGACGATACTTTTTCGGAAGTCCTGTTATGGACAAGGCTTCGATACATGTCGGCAACGGCAAGACGTTCAGGATAACGGCAGAAAACAACAGCTCCGAAAATAAATATATCAAGTCCGTTACGCTTAACGGAGAGCTGTACGACAAGCCATATATCGATTACAAAGACATAGCCGCAGGCGGAGAAATCGTATTTGAAATGGGGCGGTGATTTGGGGAATATAATTTTTTAAAGAAAAAAAAGAAGTAAAAGTATTGGTACATTCAAAAAAAGTTGTACTTTTGCAGCCGTAATAAGGAACGGGATGTAGCACAGTTGGCTAGCGCGCCACGTTCGGGACGTGGAGGTCGGACGTTCGAGTCGTCTCATCCCGACCATGAAAAGGACGGTAATCGTTTGATTGCCGTCCTTTTTCAGTATATGCTGAAATCCTGCGGCTTTATCACGAAACCCACTCTCAGTATGCTCTTAAATTGGTTATAGTCAAGAAGATTCTCGCCGTAGCCGTTATAATATTGCAGAAAAATATACTGGTTTTCGTTGTTGTTCATTTTGAAACTGAAATCCCATTGTGTGTTGAAACTGAACGATTTAGTGCGCCATGTGCTAAGTAGGCCGAAGATAAAACGGTCATTATCACTGCGATAATTAAGCCCCAAATGTCCAATTCCGTTATATTGCAGTATATCGCGGTTGTTGTCGCTGTCGATTATCGGAATCCAGAGTTTCATTTGGGCATCTATATTTTTGCTCATCATCCAGTGAGCGCCCCACGAAACTTTATTCCAGCTTCGCGACAAAAGTCCGTCTTTACCGTTTGATTCGTGTTCGAGCATTAGGAAAGCTTTGCCGATATATTTGTTTTTGTCGATTATCAGGTGTCCAAGTCCGACACCCGGATTGAAGTTGAGATCGCGCATTGGAAGCGACTTCTCCATGATATTCCAGATAGTCTTTTGCGTGAACTGAATGAACAGGTACGTGTCAAAAGGGAGATTGCTTCGCGTAAGTTTCTGATTTATACTTAGCTGAAACTTTGCATTCGAGTTGCTTGCCTTGATTTTCTGCCCTATCGGAATGCCTCCGATGAAATAATTGTCTTTGAAGAGGGTAAAATACGGGCCTCTTTCGATTTCGCGACGCACGCTGTCGGCGTTGTAACTTGGCATTGCCTCCGAAATACGTTCGGCTATTAGCGTTCTGATGGTATCTATTCGCTCCGACAGAGTTGGTTTGTCCTGTGCCGACGAATAGAAACCGATCAAAAGTGCAAGCAAGCAAAATTCTTTTTTCATTTTATATATTTTTTTCGCTAACCGTGATATTTGTGCAGTTCTATTCTGAAAGTAGTTCCTTTGCCTGCCTCGGAACTTTTGACGTATATTTTTCCGCCCGGATATGATTCGATAATGCGTTTGACGAGCGACAGACCCAGTCCCCAACCGCGCGCTTTGGTGGTGAAGCCGGGATTGAAGATTTTATTGAAATGCGATTTCGGAATACCCTTGCCGGTATCGGAGACGTCTATGAATACTTTTTTAGCCTTGTTTTCGGCATGATACGTGATGCTGCCCTGACCTCCCATCGCATCTACCGCATTCTTGGTAAGGTTTTCGATGACCCATGAGAACAAGGACTCGTTCATCACCACAAGCAGAGGCTCGTCGGTCAATTCGGTGACGAGTTTTATTTTCTGCGAGACCCTCGTATTCATATATTCGCACGATGCCTTGACGGAACTGTTGATGTTAAGCGGCAATAGTTCCGGATTGGAGCCTATTTTCGAGAATCTGTCGGCTATCGTTTCAAGGCGGTTGACGTCTTTTTCCATTTCTTTGAGGTACGAGCTGTCCACGTCTTTGCTTTTAAGATACTCGACCCATGCCACGAGCGACGAAATAGGCGTCCCGAGCTGATGAGCCGTTTCTTTCGACAGTCCTACCCAGACTTTGTTCTGCTCGGCTTTTTTTGCGCTTGTCAGAGCCAGCAAGGCTACGATGATGAACACGAAAACGACTGTAAGCTGAATGTACGGATACATCATAAGCCTTTTCAGAACGACGGATCCATCGTAGTAAAGATATTGATGAAGCTCGTCGTCGATTTCGATTTTTATTGGCGGATTCTTGGCTTTCAGGTCTTCGGCTTTATTCTTTAGAAAAATTTCGGCGTCTTTTTCAGGGACATTTATGTTTTTGTAATATTCTACATTTCCAATCGAATCGAATACCATAATCGGTATTGTTGTATTGCTTTCCAGAATACGAAGTATAAGGTCCATGCTCGGATCGGTGACTTCGACCGAATCCGAGACCAACGTGCGCATGGCATCGGCCCACACTTCTACTTTGTTGCGTTCATCCGCCGCAAGTTGCTTGCTGAATGAGTTTGATACGACTACCGTCGCGATAATGATGCACGCTGCGACTGCGATAAATATTGCCGTCCAACTCTGCTTTGAATCGTAAATGTTCCTTCCCATAAAAATATATTTTATTCAGTAAGAACGTTGGATGTGATGAAATATTGTGCTTGAGTGACCCCGGTGCGATTCAAACGCACGACCTTCAGAACCGGAATCTGACGCTCTATTCACTAAGCTACGGGGCCTCTTCCTATTTCTCCTCTCAAATTGCGGCACAAATATACGTGTTTTTTTTGAATAACTCACAGACCATTGGATTTTTTTCTCGTTTTGTCTTGCGATTTTCCGGTATTACGCGACTTTTGCAAGAACGCCATGTCTACCGAAGCGCGTTATTCTGCTGTCGTGTCGACCGAAGCGACAAAGGAGCGTAGTGGAGACATTTATTTGGGCATAAGGCAGGCGGCATCGGATGACAGATGTCTCCACTGTGCTGCGCTCCGGTCGACATGACGACTTGTCGTCATTCTTCCTTTTTTAGTAACTTTCTCGCGATGACGGATACCGTTTATAATGACGAAAACGCGCAAATGCTATGCCAATAAAGGACAGTCTGCCGTCATTGCGAGGAACGAAGCAATCCAGCGCCCTGTATATTTCCGGATTACTTCATACCTTATAATGACGAAAACGCGCAAATGCGTTGCCAATAAAGGGCTGTCTGCCGTCATTGCGAGGAACGAAGCAATCCAGCGCCCTGTATATTACTGGATTGCTTCGTGCCTCGCAATGACGGCAAGCGCAGACGACAAGCGAAGCGGTTTCATTTCGTCATTTTTCCTGTTTGCTTAACTTGTTTAGTAATTTTCTCGCAATGACGGCAGACCATCCCCCATTTGGCATAACATCTCTTAAATTTTCAATTATTGAGCGGCAACCTGTCCCCTGTTCTTCTTCTCCGAAAAAAAATAATTGACCAATCATTACATTTTTTTTGAAAAATATTTGCTTATCGGATTCAAACATTATATCTTTGCGAGCGAAAATGATTAAAAACATGAC
>JAITPH010000131.1 GCA_031289515.1 Tannerella sp. | reverse complement strand
AAATCAATGGATGCACTGATTCGACAGGACGTCCCTCATAGAGAGCGATTGTTCAATATTATAGACGATGATAACCCGATAATATTATATTTTGAGTATGAATAAGAAATTTTTAATCGCTTTTTGGGGCGTCTTTACTGCGGTAATGGTTTACTTTAATGTGGTCAACAACATTGGGTTAAACAAGTTTGCCAAAGGCGTTTATTCGCAAGTCCCGGACTCCGGATCAATAGATATGTATGTTGCATTGCACAGTGTCAATCTCTCATCCGAAATAGCGCGCTCTTATGCTGAAAATAAAGAGGTAATACTTATCTTGCTGAACACCGATTTTCCGAAATTGGTTTATCGTTATCAGGAAGGTATTTGTGGGCCTTGCTTTCAGGAGGATATGAAACTCTTATATCAGTTGAAAGACGAGATAGGAGGCGATAGGATACTGATTATTCCGGCTTACGACGAAAACCGGAACAGTCTGCTATCTATGGACAGCCAACTGAATCATTTCAAGCATCGTAATATACCCTTGGATTTATTGGCTCTCCCGGCTGACGAAGAAGGCGTCATAAGCAAGTATTTCGCTATAATCAATAAGGATGGAAATATCGAAAAAATACTGTTGTCCTATCCCGGCTATCCTGAGTTTACTCGGGAGTATATAAACGAGGTTAAGAAACTGATAGCGCCGTCGGAATGAAAAACAGGGAATTCTATCTTCCGCTTATTCTCGTAGTTGCTGCGTTTGTTGTACTCTTTCCTATACTGGGAAATGAGTTACTTCGCGCTTGGGACGACTATTGGATGGTCGTCAATAGCTATACGCAACCGAATTTCGCATGGGATAACCTCGTGTCGATTTTTACCGATACCCCCAACGGACAATATGGCCCTGTTAACCAACTGTGCTACACTACAATACATTTTATTTGCAGCTATAATCCATTGGGTTATCACTTATTTAGTTTGTTGGTGCATTCAGGTAATGTTTTATTGGTTTATTTGTTGATTGACAGGCTGTTAACTGCTAAAAAAGAGACTGCTTCGTGCCTCGCAGTGACGGAACAACCAGCAACAGCGTCGGAGCATCTTGCAGTGAAGGAACAACTCGTAACGTCGGATCCACTCGCAGATAGGGGAAAGAGAAAAGTGGTGGCGTTTTTCACTGCTTTGCTGCTTGCTGTTCATCCGATGAGTGTAGAATCGGTTGCTTGGGTTAGCGCCTCTAAAGTATTGTTATTCAGCTTTTTCACATTGTCAGCCATGCTAACATATCTTCATTTTTTACAAAACGGTAAAAGAAGAAATTACATTTTTACGTTTGGGTTATTTGTGTTGGCATGTGGCAGCAAGGAACAGGCGGTAACATTGCCATTTGGTCTGTTGTTGATCGATCTGATGCTAAAACGCAACTTCAAAAGCAGGAATGTCTGGGTTGAGAAATTGCCGTTTTTGCTTTTCGCCATTGCTTTCGGCTTGTTTACCACAACATTACAAGACCCTGAATTGATCACCAATCGTGCAGGCTACCCGCTTATACAACGAATCCCTTTAGCTTGTTATGCTTTGACGGAATATATCGTTAAGTTATTGATTCCCTATAAGTTACTGTATCTATATCCGTTCCCGATGCCTCCGGGCGATGCGTTGCCGTTACGGTTTTGGCTCTACTTGGGTCTGATTCCCTTCCTAATCGGCGGTCTTTGGCATTACCGAAAGAATTGGCCATTAGTGTTTGGCGTCTTATTTTTTTTGCTCAACATAGCACTAACGATTCATATTGCACCCATGTCGCGCTACGCATTGGTAGCAGACCGATATGTGTATCTGCCTTCTGTAGGCATATTCTTTATATTTGTTTGGTATTCGGTACATTATCTTAATAGCAAAATCTCGATGAAATTAAAATGGATTTATATTCCGGTGATTTTTTATTTTCTCTACCTCGGCATTTACGCTCATCAACGTACTTATGTTTGGCATGACAGCAGTACTTTGAAACAGGAAATGCGTGATTTGATACAAGAACGAAATTTGATTGAAAATGTAGAAAACGACATATACGAATGAAAAAAGTTTCGATTTTAATACCGGTTTATAATGAGGCGGGGAATATTGCTCCGATGTTGGAAGCGCTTGATAAAACGCTTTCGGACTGTTACTTGTATGAGATACTTTTCATTGATGACGGCAGCTCGGATAAGACATTGGAGTTGTTGAAGGCGGTAGCCGAGAGCGATTCGCGGGTACATTACATCAGTTTTGCCCGTAATTTCGGCCAACAAAACGCTCTGAAAGCCGGAATGGACTTATGTACAGGCGATTGCGCGGTTATGCTTGATGGCGATTTGCAGCATCCGCCGGAATTGATACCCAAAATGCTGGAGCTTTGGGACGACGGTTACGAAATCGTTTACACGCGAAGAAAGGAAGACCGGCGGCTGTCATTATATAAACGGCTGACCTCATCGTTGTTTCATAGAATACTGCGCTCCATGTCAGGCATGCATATCGAACAGGGAATTGCCGATTTTCGGTTGCTCGACCGTAAAGTGCTTGATGTTTTGGCCTCATTCCACGAGCCGGATCTTTTTCTGCGCGGCATAGTTCAATGGATGGGTTATCGGCGTTTTGGCCTCGACTATATGCCCGAACAGAGGTTTACCGGAGAAACAAAATATAACAGTATCAAACTGATAAAACATGCAGTTCAAGGCATTACATCGTTCAGTGTCAAGCCATTATATATAGCTGTTTTTCTGGGGTTGCTTTTTGTGGCGCTAAGCATGAGCTACCTGATTTACGTTTTGTGGCGGGCCACGCTTGGACTTGGCGCCTCAGGCTGGGCCTCGACTATTGTTACCGTGATGTTTTTTGGCGGCCTGAACATGCTGCTATTGGGCATCATCGGCATATATGTAGGTAAAATATTCATTCAGACCAAACGGCGTCCAACTTATATTGTGCGGGAAATGAACTGAAGAAACGCGGATCTCGATATTTTTATGTAATTTTGCCTCTTTAAAACTCAAATATTAATTATATGTTTTCAGGAATAATAGAAGAAGCGGCCACAGTCAAGGCCATTGAACAGGACAGGGGAAACGTGCACCTGACCCTTAGTTGTTCGTTTGTAAGCGAACTGAAAATCGACCAGAGCCTCGCCCATAACGGTGTATGCCTCACGGTAGTCAGCAAAACGGCCGACAGCTATACCGTTACGGCCATACGCGAGACGCTCGAACGCTCCAACCTCGGACTGCTGAAGGCGGGCGACAGGGTCAACCTTGAACGCAGCATGTTGATGAATGGACGCCTGGACGGTCATATAGTGCAGGGACACGTTGACCAGACAGCCGTCTGCACCGAAGTGCGCGAAGCCGACGGCAGCCATTATTTTCATTTCGAGTACGTGCCCGACGAGGCGCTGGCGCGACAGGGATACGTAACGGTCGAGAAAGGCTCGGTCTGCGTCAACGGCGTAAGCCTGACGGTCTGTAACTCTACCGACAACAGTTTCGAGGTCGCCATCATCCCCTATACCCTCGAAATAACCAACTTTTCACAGATACGCAAGGGTACGGCAGTAAACCTCGAGTTCGACATCATTGG
>JAITPH010000053.1 GCA_031289515.1 Tannerella sp. | reverse complement strand
CTCTCCACTCCGGACGAGATTTTTGTATGCGTCTCCTTAACGTCGATTTCAACGCCGACATATACGCGCTGTCTATTGTCAAGATTATTGTCCCACCAGAAATAACGCTGATGATTATGCCGCATGTAGAACGCGGGCGTCAGATTCTTGATATATCCGTTTGCCTTTATCGACGTCTCTTTTCCCCAAAGGCGAAAGCTGGAATTTAGCTCTCCGTCAATGCGAAATTCTCCTATATCACTGCCGACAATACACAGTTCGCCTCTTGCTTTGTAAGTAAACAGTTTGCCTTGCTGCTTTGAAAGTTCGCCGCCGATATAAGTGGAAAATTCGTCATAATTGACCGTTCCGCGAAGGGAGTCGCCCGGCAGGGTAAATCGGCGTTTATCGAAATTGACGTAAGCGGTAAGTCCGAACTTCACCCAATCCTGAAATCCTTCGCGCAGCGAAAGTCCGACAGTATTTTTAACGCTCCACGATTCGGTGTAATCGTTTAATAACGAATCGGGCGAGCCGTAAACCGGAGCGTCGTAATAATAGGCGTAAACAGTATCGATATTGGCATTTTTTGAAATGAAGCGCCGACTGTTGTCTTCGTACTCAAAAGTATGAATAATGCTCGAAACAGGCACGAAAACGGCGTCAATTTCCTCTTCTTCCGGTTTCTCGACGGATTCATCTTCGCCCGATGCGAAAATATTCGGTATAGCGTTGTCGGGTTGGGCGTTTTCGTCAGCGCCGTTTTCGGAAGAATCGAGATTCATAGCGGCTTTTTCGCTCGCTTCTTCTTCTCTTTTTTGCTTTGCCTGTTCCTTCTTTTTTTCTTCTTCTTCTTTCTCCTGACTTGTCAGTTCGCGATAGAATCCCAAATTATATCTGTGTGTCAGAAAAATCTGTTTCCCTTTGATGCGATTCCATGTATCCGTAAATCTGGTGGGGAAAGATTTAGGGTCTAACGGACGTTTACCGTCGGTGAAATCGTCGGGATTTGTGACATAACGGTCGTTTGTAAGACCGCCGTTTTCAGAGTTCAGATAATTATGATTCCTGAAATAGGCGTGCAATTCGTATCTGTCCGACAGATAACTGCCGAAAGGACGGTAATAAAGGAGATTATTGCTGTTTGAGGCGTATTGACCGCGCACATAAGTATAATCGAAGTCGATGCCTATATTGATTTTTTTGCCAAAGTTGGTAGTAATGACGCCGTTAAACATTTCTTCTCTATTGGTCTGACCGCCCGCTCTCACGTAATTGATGCGGGTATAAGGGTCTTTTACGTCGTAAAAAAGTGCGTTTTGAGGCGTAGTAATATAGTAACTGTACGCGTCGGCGAAGATGAAATCGTTATTTTCGTTTCTCTCGGAGAAGATGCGGCTTTGGGCGGGCGAGCCGATATTGGCGAGGTATCCGACAGCCGTTCCGCGTCCGTCGATCAGCGTGCTGTTGGCGAAATTGAGCCGTAACGTATCTAACGGCGCGATGTATCTTTCGCCGGATTTATCGGTCACTCGGAAAGCGGTCGTCCGGTTGACGCTGATTTTCGAACTGTCCTTGTCATGCAGAAGCATGCTGTCCGGCAGACTTTTCGGGGCGGTGTTAAGATTCGGGGAAAAGCCTCTTCTACCCGGTTGAGCCAGAAGCATTCCGGAGAAGAAAACAAGAAGAAGTGTAACGAAGCCCCTTTTCACATCTTTATACTTTCCGGATAATCTCCATGCCTGTTTTTATAGCCTCCTCGTTTGCGGGGAGCATATTGTAATGACGTTCCGGAAGCGTTTTCTTCAGCCCTTTCATTACACTTTCGAGAGTTACCATAGGCGCGACTTTCAGCAATCCGCCCAAAACTATCATATTGAAAGTCTTCGACATGTTAAGTTCGGTCGCCGCATCCATGGCGTCGGTACAGTAAACATCAATATCTGTACGTTTAATCGGTTTCTGTATTCCGTAGCCGTCGTAAATCAGGATGCCTCCCTTTTTTACTTTGGATTCAAATTTATCCATCGACGGCTGGTTGAGAATGATAGCTATATCGTATTCGTTGAGTATCGGCGAGCTGATGCGTTCGTCGCTCAGGATGACGGTTACGTTAGCCGTGCCGCCCCGCTGTTCGGGTCCGTAGGAAGGCATCCAGCTTACTTCCTTTTCTTCCATCAACCCGGAATAGGCAAGGATTTTACCCATCGAGAGAACGCCCTGACCGCCAAATCCTGCTATTATTATTTCGTATGTCATATATTTTTACTGTTTATATATTTTTCAAATCGCCTAACGGATAGAACGGAAACATGTTTTCTTCCATCCATTTGTTAGCTTTTTCGGGAGACTGCTTCCAGCCGGAGGCGCAGGTGGATACAAATTCGACGATAGAAGTTCCTTTTCCCGCCATGGAGTTCTCGAAAGCAAGGCGGAGCATCTTCTTCGATTTTTTCACGGCGGCTACCGTCTGAACGCTTTGGCGGGTAACGAGGCAAGTGCCTTCGAGTTGCGCAAGTAAGTCCGAAATCTTCAACGGATAGCCGTTAAGATTTGCTTCGCGTCCGTAGGGACAGGTCGATGTCGCCATGCCCATCAGGGTGGTAGGCGCCATTTGTCCGCCGGTCATTCCGTAAATAGCGTTATTTATGAATACGATGACTACGTTTTCACCGCGATTGGCGGCATGGATGGTTTCGGCTGTACCGATAGCCGCCAGATCGCCGTCGCCCTGATAAGTAAAAACCATTTTTGACGGATTGAGCCTTTTTACAGCCGTAGCGACAGCGGGAGCGCGTCCGTGAGCCGCTTCAATCCAGTCGATTTCGATATAGTTGTATGCGAAGACGGCGCAACCGACCGGCGAGACGCCGACAGTCCTGTCTTCCATTCCCATTTCTTCCACTATCTCGGCTATCAGTTTATGAACAACGCTGTGACTGCATCCGGGACAATAGTGCATCGGATTATCATTGAGTAACCTTGCCTTTTGATATACAAGGTTTTCGGGTCTTATTATTTCGTCTAACTCCATTTTCTTTCTTATGCTTTTATTAAAAAAATCTCATTATATATTGCGCAACTCTCAGGACTATGGCAATACCGCCGAGAACGAGGTACGTAATGCTGCCTCCATCCATGGCAAAATAGCAGACAATAGCTCCTATTGCCAGAATCATAAAGAGTAGGGTAAATAACTCGTCTATCCGGCTGCCGCGTTTCATATCAGTTTTTCTTTTACCGCCTTTACGATTTCATCGGGAGTAAACACTATGCCGCCGAGACGGCCGAAATGTTCTACCTTAACCTTGCCGTTCACCGCGAGGCGCACGTCCTCGACCATCTGACCGGCATTGAGTTCTACCGACAACATTCCTTTCACTTTATCCGCATATCCGGCAATAACGTTCTTGGGGAATGGCCAAAGCGTAATCGGACGAACAAGTCCAAGTTTTAAACCTTCTTTACGGGCTGTTTCAATGGCTTTTTGGCAGATACGCGCCGACGAGCCGAAGGCGACAAGCAGATAATCGGCGTCATCGCACTTGTATTCTTCAAAGCGAACTTCGTTTTCCTCGATTTTAGCGTATTTTTCCTGAAAGCGGATGTTCTTCCTTTCCATTATTTCGGGGTCGAGTTCGAGCGAAGTAATCACGTTGCGACCTCTGTCGGCTGTCTTGCCGGTAGCTGCCCATGGCGATTCCACCGGTATTTCCTCATCCGCCTTGCGTTTTTTGAAAGGGGGAAGGACGACTTTTTCCATAAGCTGACCAATCATGCCGTCTGCAAGTATCATTGCAGGATTGAGGTATTTGAAAGCGAGGTCGAAACCTAAAGAAACGAAATCGGCCATTTCCTGCACCGAAGAAGGTGCGAGCGTAATCAGGCGGTAATCGCCGTGTCCGCCGCCCTTGACGGTCTGGAAATAATCCGCCTGACTTGGCTGTATCGTGCCTAATCCGGGACCTCCGCGCATTACATTTACTATAAGGCAGGGAAGGTCGGCGCCTGCAATATACGAGATGCCTTCGAGTTTGAGGCTTATGCCGGGACTTGACGACGATGTCATAACGCGCTTACCGGTACTTGCGCCGCCATAAACCATGTTGATTGCGGCTATTTCGCTTTCGGCTTGAAGCACTACCATGCCGGTCGTTTCCCATGGTCTTTCGGCTTCGAGCGTTTCCAGTATTTCCGATTGCGGAGTGATGGGATAGCCGAAATAACCGTCGGCGCCATAGCGAATAGCCGCTAATGCGATGGCTTCGTTGCCTTTCAATAATCTTACTTCTTCCATGTCAATTCTCAATTTTCTTTTTATAAACAGTGAGACATCCGTCGGGACAAACCCAGCCGCAACTTGCACATCCTATGCAATCATCGGGATTTTTCATGTATACATAATGATAACCCTTGTTGTTTACCGTGCGCGGATTCAATTCGAGTACTTTAGTCGGACAGGAAACAACGCACAGGTTACATCCTTTGCAGCGTTCCTGATTGACTACGACAGCTCCTTTTATTTTTGCCATAATATCTATTTTTTATCGGAGGACAAAGGTACAAAAAAAAACGGAAAATATACCTGAATCCGAAACCTAAAACTTCTTAATTA
>JAITPH010000051.1 GCA_031289515.1 Tannerella sp. | reverse complement strand
TCGCGACATTCCGGTGATGACAGGTTTCAAGACGATAAAGTCGTCGATGGGCGAAATCGGCAATACCGGCGTTGAGTTTACGCTTCGCACTGTTAATGTGGATACAAAAGACCTGAACTGGACTACCGGCTTTACTTTCTGGCTGAATCGCAACAAACTGATTCACCTCTACGGTGAAGACTTCGACGGCGACGGCAAGGAAGACAGCGACGAGCCAAGCGGCCGCATTATCGGCAAATCGCTCGGCGCCATTTGGGGATACCGGCAGGACGGCATCGTGCAGGAAAGCGACGTGGACTATATCGCTGCCAACGGCGTTAAAGCGGGACAGCCGAAATACGTTGATATCGACGGCAACGGCACGGTCGGCGCGGAAGACCGCGAAATTCTCGGCTACGACAGACCGAACTTCAAGCTGAACATGAGCAATACCGTTTCGTACAGGAATCTGGAATTGTATGCGATGCTTACAGGAACGGCAGGCGGCAACGGATATTACCTGAAAAACAATGCGAATGCCTATATGAGCAACGGATCGGGCGTGTTCAACACGAACAGCATTTATATTCCATGGTGGACGCCGGAGAATCAGAGCAACGTTTATCCTTCGGCTACTTTCGCGGGCGACAGCCGTTTTCAGGGCTTGCAAAGCCGCGCTTACATCCGGTTGCAGGACGTTACGCTGTCTTACAATTTCCGCCAGCCGTGGGTGAAGGACATGAAGATAAGCAGCCTGAAAGTATTCCTGTCGGGCAAGAATCTGTTTACCGTCACCGGTTGGGAAGGCGGCGATCCTGAAGTGGGCAACGGTGTTCGCGCGGGCGATTATCCCGTGATTACGTCTTTGACTGCCGGAGTTAATATTAGTTTCTAACTTTCATTACTTTTAATTATGAAAAAAAATATATATAGATTATTCGTCCTGCTGACCTTGACGGCGGCATGGACAAGTTGCGACGACGAGGCGTTTCTGACGGAAAAGCCGGAAACGTTCTATACGATTGACAATGCCTTTTCGACTTCGGCGCAGGTGGATCAGGTGCTTGTATCCTGCTATTCGCACGTTCGCGTGATGTATTGCATGTCGGAAGAGAGTAACGTGTCGTTCGTCTTCCGGGGCGGAAACGGTACGGACATGTACGACGTGGCTACAATCCGCCGCAGTAACCAGTTCAACGACTACGGCGTGCTTAATCCGGAGAGGACGGAGTTTTACACGAACTATTCGCACTGGTATCAGTTGATTGCCAAGGCAAATCTGGCGCTCTATGCTGCGGAACTGCCGCAGATAACGTGGGCATCGGCGGCCGACAAGGCTTATACGACGGCGCAGGCGCGTTTCTTCCGCGCTTTCTGCTATCGAAATCTGGGCGAACTGTACGGTGGCGTGCCTATCGTGACGGAAATAACGACTTCGCCGCGTTACGACTTCGAGCGGACAAGCCGTGTAGAGACATATCAGTATGCCATCGACGAACTTGAAGCCATCCTGAACGACCTGCCGGAAACGAGCGCTCAACAGGGACGGATTGTTCGCGGCGCGGCGCAGCATACGCTCTGCCAGCTATATGTCGACAAGGGCATTGCGCTCGACGAAGCGGGCAACTCCGCGGAAGCGAAAACGGCTTACGGCAAAGCGGTAACTTATGGCGATGCGCTGATAAACGGCTCGATTTACAGCCTGATGACCGAACGCTTCGGCTCGCGCAAGAGTCAGAATCCCGAATTTTACTATGCCCGGACGGTTGCAACTCAAACGCCCGACCGCGCGTATTCAGCCAACGGCTATCCGATAGAAGGCAATGTTTACTGGGACTTGTTTCAGGAAGGCAACCAGAACTATCAGGAGGGCAACAAGGAGGCTATCTGGGTAATGCAGATAGATTATGCGGCTTACAAGACGGAAGACGGCCAGTCGAAACTGCAATACTCGCGCGTGTTTGGGCCTGTGTTCCGCGACCCGATGTCGGGCCATGTTTCCGGCGAGCTTGAGGACGTCGGCGGACGCGGAATCGTGCAGGTCATGCCGACGATGTATACCCGCGACGTCGTTTATGCGGATAAATGGGGCGATGACATGCGCAACTCGGATGCAGTCTTCCGTCGCACGTTTCTGGGCAATGTGGATGCGTCGGAGTACTTCGGCAAACTTGTGCCGTGGAGCGTAATCTATAAAGACGGTCAGGGCAAGGACGCTACCGACGGGGCAAAGACACAGTGCTTCCCTGTTTCGTGCAAGATAGCTACGGACAAGTACACCGGTATAGCCGAAGGAGAGAACCGCAGTAACCTCTTCCGCGACGAATACATGTTCCGCCTGCCGGAGACAATCCTGCTTCGCGCCGAAGCTAAAATGCGCGGCGGCGACAACGCAGGCGCGGCTTCCGACATAAACATTCTGCGCACACGCGCCAAATGCGGTTACATGGTACAGTCTTCGGACGTGTCGGTAAACCTGATTCTGGACGAACGCGCCCGCGAACTCGTTTACGAAGAGACTCGCTGGAACACCCTGCTCCGCATGGGCGGAACGGTTGCGGCAGACCGCATCAAGCAATACTCCTACTGGGACGAGCCGCGTGCAACGATGCGTAACTTCAACCTCTGGCCCATACCGCAAGTGGTAATAGATACGAACAAGGACAAGCCGATGGAACAGAATCCGGGCTGGTGACAATTCAATTGACAATTGACAATTGACAATGTCGGACGCAACACGCCGACGATAATTGTAGGGGCGAACCTTTGTGTTCGCCCTTTTTTTTGCAAATTCCGGCAAATATACTTGAGTATATTGTCGGCATACTCGAGTATATTCATGAAAGAGTCAAGTATATTTGCAGCAAAAAGAACGGTTTTCGGCAAAACGGATGTCTCCGCTACGCTCCTTCGTCGCTCCGGTCGACATGACGGAGGCGTCATGTCCGTCATTGCGAGGTACGAAGCAATCCGGCGCACTGTATATTTCCTGGATTGCTTCGTTCCTCGCAATGACGGCAAGCGCAGACGGCAAGCGCAGACGTTTCCCTTCGTCATTTTTCCTTTTTGCCAAACTCGTTTAGTAATTTTCTCGCAATGACGGTTACCCGGAACTGATTCCGTAGAAATATTTACCGTTTTGTTTGCAGGAGAGTAAATAATACGATACCTTTGTGCCGTCAAATAAATAATAGAAGATATGAAATCGAGCGAACTGGTACGAATCGCAAAAAAATATGGCTGGACATTATCCGACCAAGACGGTACAAGTCATCGGGAATATGAAAAAAGCGGGAGAAAGATAATTATTCCTTTTCACGGCTCAAAAGAAGTTCCGACAGGAACATGCAATAAAATTTTAAAAACAATCAAGGGAGCGTAAGCTTCCGCTAAAATACAATATGATGAAACAGATAAAAGTAACATTGGAATTGGGAAAGGATGGCTACGGCATTTGGTTTGACGAAATACCTAATGTTTTCGGATTTGGAGAAACGGTGGAAGCCGCCAGGCAGGATGCTAAAGACGCATTGAAATTTTTTATCCAAACTTTAGAGAAATGCAATCAGCCGATACCGGAAATTTTGCAGGGCGAATATGAATTGGTATTTGAGTTCGACATCGAAGCCTTGCTGAAACACATCGAAGGCACGGTTACCAAAACCGCATTGGCAAAAGCAGCCGGAATAAATCCCGCCCAGTTGAGCCATTACAGTACAGGACTCAAAAAACCGCGCGAGGCACAACGCAAAAAAATAGTCGCCGGACTGCACAAGTTAGGCAGAGAATTATTATCCGTATCTTAATTGTTTATCTGACAGAATAACCGTTACGGCGAGGGCGCGCCAAATGCCTGCGCTCTGCCAAATGAAGGATGGTCTGCCGTCATTGCGAGGAGGTTACTAAACGAGTTTTAGCAAAAAGGGGAAATGACGAAATGGTGTCATGTTGACCGGAGTGGAGAC